>NZ_PGCK01000001.1:0-300000 GCF_021023085.1 Methanooceanicella nereidis
AACGTTTTAGTTTTCACACACAAAAAACAACCGATAAACTGATAACTCCTCCCATACTAACCAACCAAAAACACCACAAAAACAAACAACAACACCACAACCAACTAAACACCATCACAACTACTGGTTGCCTTTGTGATGCGCTTGAGTTAATAAAGGCCGATAAAAGAACTTAAGGAACACAGTGCTCGTTCTGTGATCCGGTCATATGGATATTGGCGTTACAGGATAATTTTTATAAAGCTCCGATCTTCTCGCCTCATAAACAAGGTCCGGCATACCCATGAACTCCGCAGCCGTCATCACATCAGTGCCGCTTGCCCTTGCATATGCGATCAATGTCCTCATCCGCTCCCGCCACCTGATATCCCGCAGCAGATGATGGTCGAGTACGATCTTTTGCACTCTTGTGCTCTCGATCATGCGGATAAGATTACCTATGGAAAGATCGAGATTCTTTTGAGGATAACGAAAGCCCAGCATGTAAGTCATCGGCCCGTCACAGTACAATACGTCCGGGTCCGACTCTATGATGAAGTCGGCCTGTTCGGGAAGGCTCGGGCCCTCCACGTCAGACGTATAAACAAATCTTTCCCCGTCGTCTATGCAGACTTCCGTCACATACCCGAGCTTAGAGTTAATGCCGTGCGGCACGGCTTTTGAGAAATCGGCCCGGGTACCTCCGAAAGTAAAGCTGTCCCCGTCGGAATAGAATATTTCGGATGGGATATCCTTGATACTGTCGAAAAAATACGCCGCTCTTTTGGTCTGGCTTTTATTGATATTTTCGGACGGATGTTTGGTCAGAAGTATCTTATTTTTGAACAGGTCGGCATATTCCGGGTTATGGTGGTCGTAATGATAGTGGGTGATAATGATCACGTCTGCTGAAAAAGCATATTTTCTTATCTTATCCCACATCTCGCTCATCGCCCGGATCTCGATAGGGTGGGGCGGCTTATTATAGCGCCGGGGGCCTAAAGCGACGGAAGGGTCTATGATCATTGACACATCATGTGTCCTGACATAGGTGCACATGCTGCGGGCGCCCATGCTATCCGCAGCGATGAACGTTATCTCCAGTCACATCCCCGAATTTATTTACGCATACGATATATTTTTAGCATTGTCAGCACGATCAGCGCTTTTTATCGATGCGCTATGGATTATGCAGATATTCTCAATATTTTTGGCCCCGACAGGGGAGAAGAATGTTTATTAACATTCACTATTCACTGAATAACGGTGATACGATGAGAAAAAATGTATCTTTCATACTCATGATATTGCTAATGTCAGCTATGCTGGCAGGGTGTACAGGCCCTGGCACGGACAATGGCGCCACAGTGACGCCGGATGCCGCAACTCCGACGCCGGCACCGACACAGAATCCCGTGCCCACACCGACGCCCGCCCCCACGCTTACTCCGTATGATACGGATAAGCCTCAAAAACAATACCTTTCAAATGGCGTACTTTTATCGCACCCGAAGACATGGAGAGGCGAGGACTGGATGATGCCCGTCGCGATGCCGGGCGAAAACCCCGCCCACCACGGAGTAGTCCAGGAACTCGTATTTGAGAATCCGACAGACTCGAATAAAACTGTGTCAAGCTGGAACCTGAAAAGCATGTTTAACTATAAGTTAGACTATAAGACATACTTCTTGATATCCTATGATATCTTCTACGATGAGAAGAAAGGATTCTACAGTGACCTGAGACTTGCCCCCGGAGAGCAGAAAAGGGTCTTTATGTACTCCTATATCGTAGGCGACAGGGAATATGATAAGTATAGCGGCTTTATAAACGAGCAGGTGAACATCAGCCCTAACCCGGCTTGAGCGTACCTGAGCAGGGCTTAAACCTGTACATTTTTCAATTTTTTTAGAATAGTAATAGGGTTTTTTAAAAATGACGACATCGTGATGTTTTCTAGATATTTTCGGGTTATATCCCCATATCATGGTCATTAACGTAAAAAGCTAAATGCTCTCAACACCCCCAAATATGATATTACGGTGTAAACATGGTCTCGACTGCAAAAATATCCCGGTATCTTAAAGGCATCACTTTTCCCGCGAATAAAGAGGAATGCATCGATCGCGCGAAAAGGCAGGACGCTCCAGGAGACGTAATGAATGCCCTTAACCATATGTCGGATGGTATCTATACCAATATGGGGAACATCTGGTACGCAGTGAAGAAACAACAATAACAGGTCAGCGTTATTCAAAATTCGAGGGTCATGTTAAGTAGCCTATTGTAAATTATTGATTTTAGTTTAAATATATTGAATGATACCAAAATTATCTTACGTGTTGCTATAAGAGCACTGGAAAGTCTTAAAATAAGGGCTTGAATAGCAATCATTTTATATTATTAAGCGCTACTCTAATTAATCACACGTGTTGATGCCTATGGAGAAGAGTTACTTAGTAAGGCTGCTCGGAATATTCCTGGGTTTTTTCGGCGTAATAGCGCTCCTTTTCTGGTTCCTGACCGGTGAAAAATTTTGGGGTGCCACTGGCTTCATGGGATGTATAATCGGTGCTACCATGATATATTATTCCTGGCAGGTATCTCAAAGAGTAAGCAAGGAAGAGGAACAAAGTTAAGCATATCCAGAGCCGGCCATAAGATAAAAAACCATTTTTAAGTTATAATCATCGGTTTTGTGAAGCAAAAACTTTAAAATGTATCCCGATATTATAGGGACACGCTTGTAGGCCCTATCGACGGATATCCTATAAGTGTCAATTTGATCTTTAGGTAAAAACCTGATGATTGATGAAGGGCGAAAGCCCGGAAGGAGGAAATTATTATGGCAAAACCATCATTCGTAAAATTCGAAGTTCCGCAGGAATTACAGGACAAAGCACTTGAATCGCTCGAGCTCGCAAGGGACACAGGAAAGATAAGGAAGGGCACAAACGAAGTGACGAAAGCCATTGAGAGAGGCATCGCACAGCTCGTGCTCGTAGGCGAGGACGTCAGCCCCGAAGAGATAGTAGCACACATCCCGGCGCTGTCCGATGAAAAGAAAGTGCCGTACATATTCATTAAGAAACAGGAAGAGCTTGGCGCCGCATGCGGTCTTGAAGTTGGATGCGCGACCGCAGCAGTAGTGGACGCAGGCAAGGCAAAGGCGCTTGTTGAAGAGATCGCGCAGAAGTTCGCTGCATTAAAGTAAAGAATTCTGAACAAAAACCAAAAGGTGGTATAAATGGCAGAAGAGACAGGCGTTCCGGCAGAAGTCATCGAGATAATCGGCGGCACTGGCATGCATGGTGAGGCCACGCAGGTCAAGTGCAAGATCCTCGAAGGCTCTAACAAGGGAAGGATCATAACCCGCAACACAGTGGGTCCAATCAGGCTCGGCGACATCGTCATATTGATGGAGACCGCAAGAGAGGCAAAGAAGCTTTCATCCAGGTGATCTAAATGGTAGACATTAGAAAGTGCTCATTCTGCGGTTCGGAACTCGAGCCGGGAACGGGCAAGATGCTCGTAAAGAAGGACGGTGCAGTCCAGTATTTCTGTTCTTCCAAATGTCAGAACAACATGAAACTGGGCCGTATCCCGAGACTCACAGAGTGGGTCCCGAAGCCCCCAAAGCAGGAAAAGAAGAAGAAATAAGGCCCGGTGGATCATATGGCTGAACTTGAGAGAACATTCGTAATGGTAAAGCCGGATGGCGTACAGCGTGGCCTCGTGGGAGAGATAATCTCCCGCTTCGAGCGCCGCGGTTTAAAGATAGCAGCCATGAAGATGCTCGTCGTCAGCGACGAGCTTGCGAAGCAGCACTATGCGGAGCACGCTTCAAAGCCGTTCTTCCCGGGACTCGTAGGCTTTATAAAGTCCGGTCCGGTAGTAGCGATGGTCGTCGAAGGTAAAAATGTCGTGCCCCTTGTAAGAAGCATGCTTGGCGCGACGAATCCGGCGAACTCTAACCCGGGAACGATCAGGGGAGACTTTGCCCTTGATACGGGAAGGAACGTCATACACGCATCAGATTCGCCAGAATCGGCAAAAAGAGAGATTTCCCTGTACTTTAATACATCAGAAATAGCCACGTACTCGAGAATAGACGAGCAGTGGTTATACGAGTAAGTTAAAGTCATAAAGGGGTATATGTTATGGCAGCAGTCGCCGAGCAAGCGAAGAATCTTAGGACACCTATTGTGTGTGTCATGGGACACGTAGACCATGGAAAGACCTCATTACTTGATAAGATAAGAGGGACGGCCGTGGTAGATAAGGAGGCTGGAGCCATAACCCAGCATATCGGGGCTACCGAGGTGCCGCTCTCCACCATACAGACGCTCTGTAAGGGGATCATGGGCGGTAACGTCGTAGTACCCGGACTTTTATTCATAGATACTCCCGGCCATCACGCGTTCACGACGCTGAGAAGCAGGGGAGGGGCGCTCGCTGACCTTGCGGTAGTGGTAGTCGACATCAACGAGGGATTCCAGCCGCAGACCATCGAGGCTATCAATATTTTAAAGCAGTTCAAGACCCCGTTCCTGGTCGCAGCTAATAAGATCGACCGTATACAGGGATGGACCCCTACAAAAAATATGCCTTTTATCAAATCATTTGCGAACCAGCCGGAATTCGTGAAGAACGTTATCGAAACAAGGACGTATGAGCTGGTAGGAAAGCTATCGGACCTCGGCTTTAGCTCGGACAGGTATGACAGGATAAGGGACTTCACACGGAACGTAGGCATAATCCCGTTAAGCGCAAAGACCGGAGAAGGCGTACCCGACTTATTAATGATGCTTATAGGCCTTGCGCAAAAGTTCCTTGAGGATGGGCTTAAGCTCCATGTTACAGGACCGGGACTTGGAACTGTCCTGGAACTAAAGGAAGAGCGCGGGCTTGGTTACACGATAGATACAATATTCTATGACGGCGAGGTCCGGACCGGTGACACGATCGTCATAGGCGGTAAGAACAAACCGATAGTCACCAAGGTAAGGGCGCTTTTAAAGCCCAAGCCGAACCGCGAGATAAGGATCGAAGAAAAGTTTGACCGGGTGAATAAGCTCACGGCCGCCGCCGGTGTAAAGATACTGGCACCGAACCTTGAAGAGGCTATGGCAGGCTCTCCGGTGCGCGTCACTAAAGAGGCGAACCTGGAATCCGCGATAAATGAAATAGAAGCGGAGATGGAACGCGCAAGGATCGAGTGTGACGAGCTGGGTATCATGGTGAAGGCAGACACTCTTGGCAGCCTTGAAGCGATCGTCAACGAGCTAAGGGCCGCGGACATTAAGATCGGCATGGCAGAGGTCGGGGACATTTCCAAGAAGGACATCATCAATGCGGAAACGATCAATGACCCGCTATATCGTGTCGTTCTCGGTTTTAACGTGAACATGCTGCCGGACGCAAAAGACTATCTGTCCAACACGGACATCAAGGTATTCAATAAGGACGTTATCTATCATCTTATAGACAGCTATAAAGAATGGGAGAGAGTCCAGAGAGAGCTGGCCGAAAAGAAGAAATTCGAAGAGATCATAAGGCCCGGGAAGATTAAGTACCTCCCCAACTGCACGTTCAGGCAGAGCAAGCCTGCCGTTATCGGAGTCCAGGTCATGGGTGGATTCATTAAGCCGGGCAACACGCTCATCAAGCCCGACGGCTCAAAGATCGGCGTCGTCAAGCAGATACAGGAGCGTAACGAGAATATCAGTATCGCCACCCAGGGCAAAGAAGTCGCTGTATCCATAGATGGGCCGACAGCAGGAAGACAGATAAACGAGGGAGAAGTCTACTACGTCGATATTCCCGAAGGCCACAGTAAAGTGCTAGAGTTCCAGCTTAAGGATACGATAAAGCAGGATGAGCTTGAGACGCTGTTTGAATTCCTGGCGATAAAAAGAAGAGACAATCCATTCTGGGGCAAGTAAGGATCAAAATTTTTTAGGCTAAAAAAAATTCGTGCATGAAACCAATAGCAGGGGAAAGCACAAATTTATTTTCATTTTTGTCACCATACCGATCAAAGGCTATAGCCGATTTCATTTTCTTAAATATAGAGCTTCATTTGTGCATTCCCGTTCCATTAGTACTACTTAGTTATACTCACATTTCCGGATCAGTACCACCACGGCCTCCATGCATAGCTGAAAGGATAAGCCAGGTCATAGTTGATCAGCGTAGCATATTCAGGATTCCCGTAGAATGTTCCTGCCTCAGGGACCCCGTTCGGGAATAATGCGGGGCATTCCCAGCACATGCCTGATGGCACACCGTAGTTATGGTCAATATAATATGGCCTTCCCGCCCCGTAAGCGAATGAATAAGGCAGGTCATATCCCCATACCTGTCCGCAACTGTAATCTCCTTTAATGTCGGGCTGCCTGCAATATCCTGCCCCGTCACCATATCCTGAATAAGTCACCGCACCGCATGGAACGTACTGCGGATAGGCGTAAGAATCACTTGCATCACATACCATACTGCATGAAAAAATAAGCATAGCTATTGCTGCGATTAGATATTTACACCTCATATTACCCTCCTCAGTAATTTTTTTCGGCGCCGGACAGATATGAGTTAGTTAGAGAAAAATTGCATATTTTGATAATAAGAAGTAAAAAATTTAAAAAAAGGGGGCTTATGCCGGACATTTATACAAGTCTATCCGGCTGCTTAGCGTCCGGGTTAGGTTTTATGGGCTTTCCCATGAACTTTATCCTTTCTTCTATGAGGTGACGGCCCCTTTCGGTGATACCGAACATCGGTATAGAGTCGCCAACCTTGAAAACGCCCTTCTCGACGCCTTTTTCGCGGATATATTTAGAAGCGCATCCTGTTGCGACATCCGCATACTTGTATATTTCTTCGGCGTCTTTCTCCGACAGCCCGGTCGTATGCACGACGAAAGTGTAGATGTTCACGCCGTACTTTTTCTCCATACTGCGCATCTTACGGGCGTCAGAACCCGAGACGATGGACACTGCAATATCGTTATATCCCATCGCTATCGCTTTTTTAACACCTTCGACCTGATCTACGGCCGCGTTCTCAGGGTCCAGCACATTCTCCTCGCCTATGCGGCTGATGAGCCCCGGTATAGGAGTCGTGCTTACCAGCCCTGACACCCTTCCGCCGATTCCCTGAACCATTTCAGGATCGGTCACGATCACTGTACCGCAGCCTTCACAAACAAGCACTGCGGCTTCGACAAGTTTTAATGTCATCGCCGTACAGATGATCTCTGAAACGCCGAACGACAGGAAATCTTTCATCTTTAATGCGCGGTCGGCTTTACACATGCCGAAATCGTCTATCCTGAACTGTATGTTCTTACCGATGGCCTCTTTTGTGAGTTCCTTTATTCCACGGTGTTTATCGAACAGAGGGCAATAGCCGATCACCGGTTCCCCTACCTCCACGACTTTTCCATCCCTGACAACGACGCGGGCCTTACCTAATGCCTCTATTACATGTTCATCCATGAATATCCCTCTATAATACGATAATTGATATATCCCTCTAATTTGTGCCCATATATGATATACTTAATAGTGAAGCTTTAAAGAAAAAGTCAGGATTTTTGGGCCGGAGATTTTAATATAATATCACAAAATTAATTAATAGAGTATAAATACAGGGAAGTACAGCTTTTTTAAGGGAAATAATATGGTAACTCCGGTAGTAGACAAGGAACTTTGCATATCATGCGGTAACTGTGTAGATCTGTGTCCTGAAGTGTTTGCCTACGACGATGAGGGTAAGGCTGAAGTCATCGATAAAGAAGGATGCGGCACAAAATGTGATTGCGAAGAGGCGGCGGCATCTTGCCCCACTGATGCTATAACATTAGAAGAATAGATTTGATGTTAAGCTAGAAACTTTTTATTTTTGAGCTTATCACCCGTCATGCACAAAGGGCTCCAAGACCACTATTTTTACCACAAAGCGCACAAAGGCGAACAAGGAACACCAAACTGCTAACCACAAAGCGCACAAAGGCGAACAAGGAACACCAAACTGCTAACCACAAAGCGCACAAAGGCAAACAAGGAACACAAAGAACTTTTTTAGAAGATAATCATATTAATAAAAAAAATTTTGTGTACCTTAATCGCCTTCGTGCGCTTAGTGGTTAACAAATTAGTGGACCTTAATCGCCTTCGTGCGCTTAGTGGTTAACAAATTAGTGGACCTTCGAGCCATTAGTGGTGAAATACCATAGATAGTGCCCTGTAAAGGCTAAAAATAAAAACAAGTATAGCGGACAAGTTGTCCGCAATTTATTCTAGATTTACTGTAACAGTTTCTGGAGCTCGAACTTGAAGGGACCGAGCTTGCCGCCGTAGTTGCCCGCGGATATCTTCACGATGCCCGGGATGGTGCATGCGGCCTTTATGCCTGCGGTCATTGCCTTCGCGATGGTCTCCTCGTCGACACCGTCGATGACGATCTCGTATGCGGCGTTGACGTTCGCCGGCATCTCAGTGTCAGCTACCTTGCCCTTAAGGGTCGGGGCCATCTTGTGGTTGGTCGAGGCCTTCATGAACTTGCTGTACTTGAGCGAGCCGACCTTGGAGCCGGACGCGACTATGCCGCCCGGGAACGGGCAGATGCAGCCCTCTACGAGGCTGATGGCGTCTACTGCTGCCTGGGCTGCCATTAATGCGGAGCCCTGGGTCTCGCCCATTATGAAGAAGTTGCCGCCTGCGACACCCTTCTTGTAGCCGTACTCTTCCTCACAGATGAAATCGCCTTCCATGATGGGTATAGCCCATACGGTCCTGTCGCCCATGGTCTTCTTTGACTCGAAGCCGTCGCCGAAGAAGTGGAGCTTGACGTCGAGCCTCTTCTCCTGGGTCTTGTCCTCAAGCTTCTCGTAGGGGAGCCAGTTGAAGACCGCTGTCGTCGGAGCTGTCAGGATACACTCGCCTATCCTCTCGATGAGCTGGTGCTTGAGCTCGTCCTTCTTGGGGTGGCAGATCATTATTACATAGCCGGGCCTGCCGTCAGGGGTCTTGTCACCCGGGACGAAGCAGTCGATGCCTGCTTCCGCAGGACAGCCGATGACGGAGGTACCGAAACCGGTGGCCTCAGTGGCCGCTATTTTTGCATAATACTCTGTCGCTGCAGTGATCAGGACTCTGGAAACCGTGATCGGGAACGCCTCTGCATAGGTGTCTTCGATCTCAACATTGTTTATTTTCATTGCATAACCTCCCATTAGTAAAAACTTATAAAGTAATAGCTTTGACCTTATATTTAGATTTCCCACCTATAAAAAGATAAGTATCAGGCAGGGGTTTTATACTTATAGTCTTTAAAAATGTTAAGATCGAGACTTCAATTGCTCAATATATCTTTTTTAATTCACACGAGCGTATCCGTGTAGAAATAGCATCTCTGGAAAATAGCGCTTTCATCGCTGGATTGAATCAAGTTGAACGCAGGAAGCTTATTATGGCATATATGGTATAACGGCTTCGTCGGGTAGAGAATGAGATCATCGTTATTTGTCAATATTGTAGATGATTGGTTTATTTTCAAAAGTGCTCCGTCCCAGCAAGTATACGGGACTATGAACCCCGCCCCGTCACATATGGCTACGAAGGGTGCGCCCAGTTGCACGGCAGCGTTTGCGGCAGGCAGGCTCGCCAATAACGCGATGATCAATACTAAGATAACACCTACCGCTGTTTTTTTCATACCCTCCCTCCGGTATTACATACTTACGATGAACATGCATAAATAAAAGTTTAATTTGAGGTATCTGCATTTATTCTATTACTATTACTGCATAAATTCGATTATTTAATAATTTTAACAATATATTTGGTATTTCGATTAGATATTTCTAATAAAGCTTTATATCCGCTATAATTAACGTATAGACATTATGGGATTAAAGACAGATATCAAAGCATTATGGAGTATTCTGGGTACTGGGACAAAGTTTTCAGGGTCATGATAACGATATTACTTTTGATGTCCGTATTGACCCTCACATTCGTCAGTATCGACGGGATCGCGACATTCATGGAATGGCCGAAATATCCCCAAATGGGAAGCGTTGCGCCTGAAGCTGCCAGCTTCGGCGAGAGCCTTAGCCAGAATTATGTGGCCCCTTCTGAGAGACTGATCAATGACTGGAACCGTACGGGAGGCTTCGGCAACGTGGGAATAGGTAACGGAAGCGTCGAGGCTGTCAGAACCCCTTCGGGACAGGCTCCAAAGTCGAATTTTACGACTGATATGTGCATGGCATCCTATATTAATAGTTTTAACAGGCCATTGAATATCCGGTACCGCCGTCCCTGCGAAGGGCTATGCGAAGAGTGTGTGGACTCGTTCGACGGCACGCTGTTCATGAAAATGCTCGGCCCTGAGCTGATAAACAGGAACTTAAGCATCGTAACAAGAGTGAAAAAATAAAAAAGCCTTTGATCAAAAGGTATCCGTGAAGTAGTAACACTTATTCCCGATCAATGAGGACTGGCGATCCTGTATAAAATTTCCCATAGCTATGGGAGATCCGCAAGCTTCTGCCCCGGTATCCTGCGAGAATGACAGATTTAAGTTCTCAACGTCTGATGTCATAATGTTCACACTGTTAAACGTTTGCGCGGTGGCATCCCAGTATGCGATAGGCGTGAAATATGTAGTGAACACCGGCCCCGACGAAACGAACGGCATCGACATCCAGAAGTTCGCTGATGCAGGACAGGCGAATGATATTGAAGCGATAAATACTATCATCCCATACACTAGCACTCTTTTCATATCCTTCCTCCTGTATTACTGAACAATACTCAGCCCTTATAATTATAAAAACATCATTAAAGGACACGGCATTTAATCCATTATGAAACGTTCTTAATTGCGCTTGCCGGATTTAATCACGCATAAATTCCATGTTTCAGACATATAGGCTGGCGTTAGTGCTTTTTCCGCTGTTTGTTATGTGCCGGGATTATTCGTAAGGAGGATGAACATTGACCCGGGGTAAAGATGCGCGGACAAATGAATGGATTTGGGAAGGTTCTTTTAATGATCATGGCAAACATTTTCATGGCCATGCTCATATTGATGCCGTACATGACCTTTGTAACGGCAGACGCTAGCATTAATTACCGGTCTTTGCCGGGGTGGATGAACGGGGTGCCTGATATAAGTAACGTCAGCAAGTCGCCGGAAGACAGGGACAGGACCGTTCAGGAATGGATGGACTGGAGGCAAAAGATCAGTGATTCAGGCCCGGGTTCTCAAAGAGTAAAATCGGATTCAGAGAATTTCATTAACAAATGGAACAGGACAAGAGGGTATGGCAATGCTGGCATAGAAAATGGCAGCCTGGAGTGTGTTTGCTGTAGCCCGGACGATCCGTCCTCGAATTTCGGAGATGACCGCCTCGCATTTGAATTAATAGGCGGAGATGGGGGCAGGCAGATGTCGTATGGTAAGCCTTGTGAAGGATTATGTGGAGAAAAACCGCGCACGTGTGAGAGCACGGGTTTCCTGAAGATGACAGGATTCAATATGAGCGGCGAAGAAATGACCATGGCCATACGAAGTAAAAAATGATAATACCCTGATTTTTTATTTTATATTATTCAATAGACCATTAGAAGGCGATAACTTTTTATACTATACATATGTACCTAATTACCATAGGTACATAGGAAGGTTAGGTAGAGCATAAAGGCTATAATATAATTTATAAAAATTATGTAATTCCATATAGCAGGCCTTTTGAGCACTGAAATCGACCTTGAGTGATATTCACACTGATCGGAGGGAAAATATTGATAGAGATTAAGGACCTTTGCCGGTCCTTCGGAAAGAACAATGTGGTGGACAACCTGAACCTCACCATTAAGACGGGTGAGGTCTTTGGCTTCCTGGGGCCGAACGGCGCGGGAAAAACCACTACAGTAAGGATGCTGTCATGCCTGATAAAACCGACATCAGGGACGGCATACCATGACGGGCTTGACATTTGTAAGGAAAACGACGCCATGCAGATCCGTAAGCAGATAGGCATACTCACAGAGACGCCGGGGCTTTATGATTCCATGAGCGCGTATAAGAACCTTGACTTTTATGGAAAGCTTTACGAGGTAGATGAAAACTTACGCAAAGAGCGTATTGAGCATTATCTTAAAATGCTCGGGCTCTGGGAGAAGAAGGATAAATCCGTAGGCGGTTTCTCCAAGGGTATGAAGCAGAAAATGGCGATAGCCAGATGCCTGATACATGACCCCAAAGTGCTTTTCCTGGACGAGCCGACGTCCGGTCTCGACCCGGAAGCTTCGCGTATCGTGAGAGACTTCATATTAGAGCTAAAGAAAGAAGGCCACACCATTTTCATATGCACGCATAACCTGGACGAGGCGGACAGGCTTTGCGACAGGATAGGAATATTCAGGGGTACGCTCCTCGGTGTCGACGAGCCTTCAAGGCTGAAGAGTTCGCTATATGGCAGGACTGTCAAGGTACAGCTCAAGAACGTCACGCCTTCGATAATAGACGCGGTAAGATCGCTCAATTTTATCAATAATGTAGAGACTAACGGCAGCAGCCTGACGCTTGGTATGAGTTCGCCCGAAACCGAGAACCCGGAGCTCATAAGAACCCTTGTAAAGGCCGGGGCCGACATTCAGTTTGTATCCGAGGACAGAAAAACGCTCGAAGAGGTATACTTCAAGGTACTGGGGGTATCGAGATGAATAAGATCAAGATAATAATGGAAAAAGAGTTTGATGAGTTCTTAAAAAATAAGCTCCTGCTAGGAAGTACCATCCTGATACCGCTGCTGTTCGTCGTCATCGCGTCGGGATTATTACTTGGTGTGACATATTTCCCGGACTTGAACAATCAGGATGATCTTCAAATGTACCTGAAGCTATTGCCTAATGCTTCGGAGATGTCGGCACAGGAAGTCATGTTAATGATATTTTCGAAAGGATTGTTGACCTTTTTCATGATGATCCCGGCAATAATACCCATGATGATATCGTCATACAGCATCATAGGTGAAAAGAAGAACCGAACACTGGAGCCTTTACTTGCTGCGCCAATATCAGTTTACGATATACTGATAGGTAAAACGCTGGCTTCCATCATACCGGCGCTCATTATGACGTATGTTGCTGCGACATTGTTCATCATCGTTGTGACAGTGGGCACATATTCTATAGTGAACAAGTTCCTGTTCCTCGACCCGATGTGGTTCATCGGACTCTTTGTGCTGGCCCCGCTGCTCGCCTTTATGGGCGTGCTCCTCACGATAATAATATCGTCCAGGGTGAACGACCCGAGATCTGCGCAGCAGATAAGCGTCGTGATAATACTGCCCATCATGGGGCTTTTCATAAGCCAGATGACCGGGCTCTTCTTGCTTGACATCAAGATAATCGCGATAGTGACCGCAGTCGCGCTGCTGGCAGACATCGGCATACTGGTGCTGGGTAAAGAGCTTTTCGACCGCGAAGAGATCCTTACACGCTGGACGTGATCCGTCCGGCACTTTTTTTAATTTTTTATTTCAACAATAGTTCTTAAGTTTTTTATATAATATAAAATTAAAAAAATCAATACATTTTTATATAATAATTTATATAACTAATGCTTGTAGCTTTAAAACGGTTGGTACTAATGATAGAAGCCTCGGGATTGACCAGGAACTTCGGTAATTTTACAGCTGTGGACCATATCGACCTTAACGTTAAGAAAGGCGAAGTATTTGGTTTTTTGGGGCCTAACGGAGCCGGCAAGACCACCACGGTCAGATTATTATCCTGTCTTATAAGGCCGAGCTCAGGGGATGCGCAGATATGCGGCCATGACATCATGGACCCGAACGAAGCTAAGGAGATCAGGAATAAAGTGGGCATCCTGACTGAGAACTCAGGGTTCTATGACTGCCTCAGCGTCAGAAAGAACCTCTTGTTTTACGCGGACCTTTACAGGGTAGACCGCCGAATGGCTGAAAAGAACATTGAGTATTATCTCAAACTATTTGGACTGTGGGAACTGCGAAACTCGAACATAGGAGGCTTTTCAAAAGGCATGAGGCAAAAGCTTGCCCTGACCAGATGCCTTGTCCATGAGCCGAGCGTACTTTTTTTGGACGAGCCGACATCCGGACTGGACCCCGAATCTGCAAGGATAGTGAGAGAATCGATATTAACCCTGAAAAATGAGGGAAAAACGGTATTTTTATGCACACACAACCTGGACGAGGCGGAAAGACTGTGCGACCGCATAGGGATAATGAACAGGCGGCTGTTAGATGTGAACAGCCCCGAAAAACTAAAGAACATGGCTTACGGCAGAAAGGTCGTCGTCAGGCTGGAGCGGATGCTGGATCCGGTATATGACGCGATATCCGGCATGAACACGGTAAAGGGCTTCGAAGCGCATGAGAATAACCTCGTCATAGAAGTCGAGGACCCCGAGATAGACAACGCCGACATCATTAACAGGATAGTGCTTGCTGGAGGCAGGATCCAGTTTGTCAGCGAACTCAGGCACTCGCTGGAGGACGTATACATCAAGCTCGTAGGTGATAGCTGTGAGCATTGACACTTTTGTCATAATGCGGAAAGAGTTCGAGGAGGTAATAAAGAACAAATATATACTCTCGACGATGGCCAGTTTTCCGCTCGTGTTCTCGATAGCGATACCGATGATATATCTATTGACCATCCCCTCTAACATATCTGAAGCAGACGTGGCCATGTTCGAAGGACTGATCCCGAACTTTGATTCGATGACACCGCAGCAGTCGCTTATATACTATATTGTCCAGAGCAACCTTCCGTTTTACCTGATGATGCCCAGCGTTATCCCTACCCTGATATCATCATATAGTATCGTAGGGGAAAAGAAAGGAGGAACTCTCGAACCGCTGCTCGCTACGCCGGTATCCTCCAGGGACATCCTCCTGGGTAAAAGCCTGGCAGCTGTGATACCGTCCGTATTGATAACATGGTTCTCGTTCCTGATATATATGACACTGGTCGACGCGATGACGTTTAAGATATTCAATTACCCGATATTGCCAAACACATTATGGTTCGTGTCCATCTTCATAACAGCGCCCCTGCTGACATTGATGTCGGTGTACCTTTCCATACTTGTATCATCAAAAGTGAATGATATACGGGCGGCGCAGCAGATAAGCGCGGTCTTCGTCGTACCCATCATGGGAGTGTTCGTCCTGCAGCTATTCGGCTACGTATCAATTGACATTAGCACCATGATCTTTTTCAGCCTTATCATTTTTATCATGGACATCATACTTGTAAGAGCCGGGACAAAAATATTCCGAAGAGAAGAGATACTGACAAAATGGGCATGAAATAAATAACTGGGCACTTCACCCGTCATATCCCAGATTTCTTGCGACGAGCACGCAAACGTCGATCACGCCGGATATGTCTTCCGATAGGTGGAAGTTACATTGCGGGCATGCAGTAGCCACTATATCGGGCTTTAACGAACGAATTTCGCCGACCTTTTTAGCCCTCAGGTTTCTTGAAAGCCCGAGGTCGTTCCTGCGGACGCCGCCGCCCGCGCCGCAACAGCTTTCAGGGGATGATACCCGTACGTATTCATACATCCTGTCGAGAAGCTTTTCAGCTATGACCATGGTGTAAGGTGAGACATTGCGATAAAGATGGCAAGGATACTGTAAAGTCGCCACAATGTCAGACTTTTTAAGACCGTTATAAATATCATACTCATCATAAAGGTCCAGGTAGTGAACGACCTCAAACTCATCCTGATATTCCAGGAAAGTGGATGTGCATCCGGGACATGACGTTATGACTGTCTCTACACCCCATTTTCTCAGCTCTTTAAGATTCTTTTCCAGAGTATTCCTTGCAAGATCAAAGCGGCCTATACGGTTTAGAGGTGAGCCGCAGCACACTTCGGGTATTCTCGTGAAATCAATGCCCATATGCCCCATCGTATAGCATACCGCGTCCGCTATCTGCCTCTGCCTGTAAGTCGTAAGACAGCCTGCATAGTATGCGACCTTAGACTTGTGAGGCTTGACCTCGGGAATGGACGACGGTACTATCGAGCATTCATAAGTTGAAATATAGTCCAGCGTTTCCTGATATCCTTTAGTTATTATATTCTTACGGACATTTTCGATGGCCTTTGTTATCGCCACACCTCTCGGGCATAAGGATACGCACAGGTTACAGGTTGTACAGTTAAGCACTTCACGGGAGATCATCTTAGAACGGTCAAGATCGAGCGCCCTGAGTGAGCTTAGACATGAAGGACAAACAGTCTCGCATATGCCGCATTTAACACACTGGTCGCTCATAGGTCGTCACCCGCATGGTATCCGGAGATCAACGCGCCATACAGCCCGAAACCCTGTGCTACAGCCCCGATGGCCCTCGCATTGTCAAAACCGTATTTCATGCCCGGATAGGCCCCTATTCCTTTTCTCATTATTTTATGCTCCGACAGGAACGCGTCGTTCAGGTCGGCCTCGATGTCATGGGATATTACCATACCGGTGAGAGGCTCGTACACAGTATCGCCATCGATACAAAGGCCGGTAAGCGGACCCCCTGTCGCGATAAAAAGATTTGATGCGGTTACATGGAACTCTCTTTTTGCCTTTGTGCCGGTACGACCCATGACACGCCCCTCTACTATGCGGTCGGCTTTGGAAAGGTCAAGTATCATGACGTTTTTTTGAGACATGGCTTTTTTTCTTAAGGCCTGTATAAGTCGCATGCCGTGGACGGATGGCGATGATATGTACTCATATACGCTCGCGCCAAGCTCCTTCTGTAGCCTCTCCCTGATGTCGTGCGAGGATGCAATGCCCAGCACAGGCGGGATCAAAAGAGACCCGGCATCAATGCCGGAAAGCTCCTGCGAAAACGACCGAAGTACATCCGGATCGGTCTCAATAAGCTTAGCGATCTCCTGATATGACTTCCCCTCTAAAAATCTAATGCCCCTGACATTAAAGCCCGGTGAAGGCGGTATTTGCCCGTTGAGAGATATGATGGCCGGGTCGTCCGAGAACGCCATGATATCCTGGACCAGCCCCTCACGGTGAACCAGCATATCTGTGAGGGCATTACCGCAGGAATAGCCGCAGCCCGTATCCTTCATCGATCCCAGGAACCATTCTTCCGCAGGAAGGTCGCGACGGGCATTAAACGAGAGCACGCCGCTGGATATGGCAGTGGCTCCGAAGCCCCGGGAAAGGACTATCGTATTGCCCTTCAGCCGTAAAGCCGCCGTAAGTCCCGCCAGGCCGGAGCCTATTATAACGTTATCACAATCAAGCTCGAGTTTTTTTACTAACATCAGGATGCCCGGTCCGTTTGCTTAAATTTTAACGATAGTGAATTTCTTTATCTTCAGGATATATCTACACATTCAAACATATAAAAAGCTGGTTCTTACGACCCTGTGATCAATTCACAATATAAATATTCAAAATAATAAGTTTATAAAAATAAATTTATCATATCTATTGCTAAATAAGCATTTAAAGAGATAATATTCGATTAATATACAATTACATTTTTATTTATCGTTTAATCCTTTGGTAAGGGTTATGTCAATGAATAAAAGATTAGTTTTTAGAGGCATATTACATGGCAGAACTAAAGGATCCGGGAAGAGTAGAGGGAGGCAGAAAGGCGGCAAGGACAGCAAAAGAAAGATATGGAGATAATTTCCACAAGGAGATAGGTTCTAAAGGCGGTAGAAGCACAGCAACGAGACATGGCGGGGAATTTTACGAAACTATAGGAAGAAAAGGAGGGAGAAGCTAGAATTACTTTCCCCGGATATCTTTCCCGGGGAATTCTCTCCCGATCGACCTATTTTTGAAAAGCCCGTTAAAAATCCATCATCCGCTATAATTTCGGCTATTATCCATTTTTTTACGATTATTAATTACTCAATTCTAAATCAAGTAGCGAATAATAAGCTTTGACAAGCATATGATAACTAACAACACTAAATACACACATTCACACCGACCGTCACGCGAACATCAATATGAAGCTCAATTGAGACCGGAATGCCTCAACTGCATGTTCTGGTACAGATGCAGGACCGGGAATATTGATTGCGACATATTAAAAGGTTAAAAATTAAAGAAAAGCCAAGAAATCCATTTTTAGGTCTTGACCATGAGGATAGGATATGCGGCAATACCTTATGAGAAAAAGCTTCTTCCGGTGACAAGTAAAAAGAGCGCTTCGATAACAATAGAACGCCTTGCAAAAGTCGCCGGGTATACTCATGAACTCGGCATCGACCTATACCGCATACCGGCTAACATCTCCCCGCATGAGAATATCGAAAGCATCGAAAAAGCAAAGGACGATATAAAATGCCTGGGAGAGCTTTTTAGAAGGCTAGACATCAGGACATGCTTCCATGTGACCTATTATTGTATAATGAACTCCCCGAATCCAAAAGTCATTGAGAATTCTATCAACGAGCTAAACTGTATGTACCTTTATGATAAATACGCCGGAGGCGGAAATCATATCGAATTACACGCAGGCGGCGCATACGGCGACAGGCAAAGTTCTATACGGCGTTTTATAGATAATGTCCTGAAGCTTGAAGAGCCGATATTCAAGATGATCCGCCTCGAGAACGAGGAACATGAGGGGAAGATCGGCACCATAGAGGAGCTGTTCTTAATCAACCGCGAGACTGGTATACCGCTCATATTCGATGTCGCTCATTATCGTGTCAACCCCCTTGAGAGAAAAAAGCCTGTGCGGGAGATAGTGAAGGCGTTCTTAGACACATGGGCAGAAGCCACCACATTTCCCATGCTTCATTATTCCACCACGCCTCCCGGCTCCGGTACGCATCTGCCCGTAGATCCTGTTGACTTCTGGGAATATGTGGACGGACTAAAAGGCCTGAGCTTTGACATCATGCTGGAGACAAAAGAAAAAGAAAGAGACGTCTTAAAAGTAAAGGCTTACAAGACCCGATAAAAGAAAAAGGGAAGTAGCGTTTTTCAGCACAATACCCTTTTCATTATGCCGGTCGCCTTTTTAATATTTTCAAGAGATGTCGCATAAGAGAAACGGACATAACCCTTGCCGCACTGTCCGAACGCGGTTCCGGGCGTGGATATCACGCCGTTCTTCAAGAGTTCTGTAACGGCCTTGTTATCATCCCCGATATACGGGAAGGCATAAAAAGCACCCTGAGGCGTTACGCAATCTATTCCCATCGCGTGGAGCTCTCCGAGGAGATAATCGCGTCTTTTCCTGAACTCCTCTCGCATTTCGGCGACACATTCCTGCGGGCCGGTAACGGCAGCCAGTGCCGCCCTCTGCGATATCGAGCAGGCCGCTGCCTGGACATACTGGTGCACCTTTAGTATCTGCTCTATGTATTCCGGCCTTGCCGCAAGGTAACCGAGCCTCCACCCGGTCATAGAGTAGGTCTTGGATGCCGCGTTGATAGTTACGACGTTGTCCGAATATTTAGCAGGGCTCACATGCTTGCCTTCATATATGAAATGCTCATATACCTCGTCCGAAATTATAGTCACGTTCCTGTCCGACGCGATATCCGCTATTGCCTTGATCTCTTCTTCGGACTGGACCATTCCCGTCGGGTTCGAAGGGGAATTGAGCACGATAACTTTAGTATTGCGTGTTATGTGATCCTTGAGCTTTTCCGGGTCATACTTTAGCTTAGATCCAAGCGGGACGGGCACTACAGAAGCCCCTGAAAGCCTGGAAAGCGCGGAATATGAAACAAAGCCCGGGTCGGGGACTATGACCTCGTCGCCGGTGTTGCATAACGCCTGTAGCGCGATGTATATCCCTTCACTGGCCCCTGAAGTGACCATTATCTCGGAAGGCGAGTAGTCGAGGCCGTTCTCGGCCTTGAATTTCTTTGAGAGCGCTTCCCTTAGCTCGGGCATGCCCATATTGGAAGTATACCCGGTGAAGCCTTCGTTGATCGCCTTTATGGCTTCATCTTTGATGTGCTGCGGAGTGTCAAAGTCCGGCTGCCCTATGCCCAGGTTTATGGAACCCGGTCCCGCAGCTTCGAATATCTTTCTTATCCCGGAGATATTCATCTCCTTTACCCTGTCGTTAAAATCGATGGCCATGATAATGCCTCATATATGAGCGTTATTGTACAAACTATAGTTCTTTACGCAATATACCTTTCGATGACACGAAGGCACAACAAGCCTCTGAGCATTAAAAAATACACAAAATACGGTCAGGCCATATATCAAATATACCATCTTAAGAATATCTTCTTTCTCACCACAAAATCTTTGATGAGCGGGTTCTTGCTCAGGTTTTTATGATGAAAGAACATGTTTTACTCAATTGTCTTTGAGATGAAGTTTTTATGGTTATGCCTGTCTGATGGCAGGTAGACACGTAACCTCACAAAAACACAGAACCACAAAATTTTTTATATGATTTTTTAAGGGCACGAAAACCCTAAGAGTTTACTCACAAAAACACGAAGGGCTCTAGTATCACTGTCAACGCACTAACACCTCTAACGCCCGGCTCAACGCACCAACCTCTCTAAGTCACCAACGCTAAAACAAGGCCCGAACATTCTCCAAATCACTAAAGTTTAATATCCCGGTCTGTGTTCCCCTTGACCTATAACAGGGATATTGATCGTGTAAGCGTCAACCGTGCAGTTAAAATTTCGTGTTTTTGGGAATATTCGGGTCTTGTTTTAGCGTTGGTGACTTAGAGCACTTCGAGCATTAAGCCGTGCATTAGAGACTTTAGTGCGTTGACGGTGATACTAGAGCCATTTGTGGTTTGGTGAGTGAACCTTTGGGTTTTCGTGACCTTAAATTCTAAAAAAATTTTGTGGTTCTGTGTTTCTGTGAGGTTACGTGCCTGCCTGCCATCCGACAGACACAACCTAAAAAACCATATCGCAAAGACACGATGAAGTACTATACTTTCATACGTTTTTTCAACTTTAAAACCTGAGCAAGAACACCCTCATCAAAGATTTCGTGGTAAAAGACCAGTATTTTAGTTACCTGAATGCCCGTCAGTAGATCTTTTAGCCCTTTGAACAGGTAATTCGATTAGCTCTTCAGCATCATTTCATTATCAAGAAAGAATTTATCGGATACCACCCATAAGTTAATCAAAGTGGATACCATGCCTTTTGAAGTCTCGGTCATAAAATGCGACACATACGAAGAAGAAAAGCTTACGGCAGCGGTGAAGGATAGTCTTGCCCCATTAGGCGGCCTTGAAAGCGTAGTCAAGAAGGGTGACAGGGTCCTCATTAAATTGAACCTGCTGTCATCAAAAGAGCCCGGAAAGGCAGTCACCACCAACCCTGCACTTGTAAAGACAGTTGTAAAGATGGTCCAGCAGTTGGGGGCTGTCCCGATAGTTGGCGATTCTCCGGGAGGCAGGAACACGGGCTCATCATATGAGACGCTTCTCGAAAGAACGGGTATCAGGCAGATCGCCGATGATACGGGCTGCGAGGTCGTAAATTTTGACGAAGAAAAGCTTGACGTGGTGTCGGATAAGTCGAGGGTGTTTAAAAAGCTCACTGTGGCAAAGATCGTCACGGACGTCGATGCGGTCATATGCCTGCCCAAGCTCAAGACACACCAGTTCATATACTATACTGGCGCCGTCAAGCTCCTGTACGGCTATGTCCCCGGCATGCTGAAGACAGAGTATCACCTGCATACAGGAAAGGACGTCAACGTTTTTGCCGACCTTCTTCTTGATATATATGAGAGTTTTACGCCGCAGATCAACATAATGGACGCGATCGTAGGAATGGAGGGCCCGGGACCGCAGAGCGGCATACCGCGCAATGTGGGATTGATAATTTCAAGTAAAAGCGGCCCTGCCCTGGATCTTGTAGCGACTTCTGTCATAGGCTTTGACCCGATGATAGTGCCCACCATAAAAAAGGCATATGAAAGGGGTATCGGACCGTCGGGTACGGGTGAGATAAAGATATTCGGGGAACCCCTGGAAAATGTCATGGTAGAGGATTTTAAAAAGCCGGAGACGCTGATGATGGCCATGGTGCCGCCTGTGTTCATGAACTTGGCGAGCAGGCTTCTTGGAACACGGCCGGTGATAGACGCATCCATGTGTGTCATGTGCGGCAAATGCGCGAGAGACTGCCCTCCGAAAGCTATCAGTTTTAAAAAAGGAGCCGTACCTGCGATCAATTATAATGCTTGCCTGAGATGCTATTGCTGCCAGGAGCTCTGTCCGGAAGGAGCCGTTAAAGTAACCCTGCCGTTAATAAGAAAATTATTGAAGACCTGAACGCTCAGATCACGCTAAGAGGTGTCTGTGTCGGCCTTCTAGGTCCTGCGAGCTCTTTTCCGAAGTCAAAGCATATAGCCCTGTTGAGCTTTCTCCACGGCCCCATAGCAGCATCGAAAGAGGTCTCATAAATTATGTTACCCGCGCATGATCCCTTTAGTTCGTCAAGATACTTGCGGACCATGAAGTTCCTCATGCCAAATACACCGGCGAAGCATACGACGAAAAGTGCAATTTTCTTTCCCCGAAGGTTTTCCTGCGCCATGAAGTCGCTTATGCTGCCCATCGGCTCTTCATTATAAATAGGCGAACCTATGACTATCAGGTCGTAATCAAGAGTATCGACGTTTTTAGGCGTCCTCGCCTCAACATAAGCGCCGGCTGACATAGCACCATCCATTATCCAGCCTACGACCTCGTTTGTCGTACCACCCCGGGTATCGTAAACTATGAGGATACGCTTATTTCTACCCACTAACTCCATGTAACCCATCTCACTGTGATATGTATTCTTCCCATATTTATGAACTTTCTAGATAAAATCACCCAATATATTTATATTATATAAAAATATGAACGTTTATTAGGGAAAGTAAAATATGCGGAACTATTATTGGGCACTGATATTCTATCTCCTGACATATTTTTGATCTTTCAGTATATCAGGAATTTATTCTTATCTTATAATAATAAATATCTTCCCGTTAATTACGTATAAACCAAATAATTTATATTCATACAGGTGAACTTAAGTCTATGAGCCGCGTAAAAAATTTTCTATTGACAGGAAGACCGGGAATCGGAAAAACCACTGCTATAATATCCGCCATAAGATCATTGGATACGGATCCTGGAGGATTCTATACTGAGGAGATGCGCACAGGCAGAGAAAGGAAAGGGTTCGAGATAGTATCGCTTTCGAATGAGAGGAAAGTCCTCGCATTAAAAGGCTTAAAGAGCGGCCACAGGGTTGGACCGTACGGCCTGGATATGGGAGTAATGGACACGTTCGCCGTCGACCTCATCAAGGACGCAATGAAAAATAAAACGCTAATAATGATTGATGAGATAGGCAGGATGGAGCTTATGTCGGAAAATTTCAAAGACATTGTGATAAAGGCACTGGACTCCGATAAGCCTGTGATGGGCGTCATAATGAAGAAGGATAATGAATTTTCGAAGGAGATCAAGAACAGGGAGGACACCATTATCATTGAGGTGACAGAAGCTAACAGGGATAAAATACCGGACACACTAAAAACTCTCGTAAGCGGTGTTTTAACTTAGGCACACATGATACATGGAAACAATATGCCGGGCATTTTCTATAGAATAACATTCATGCCGAACCATTTGTGGACTGGATATCTGGAAACTATCAAATCCTTATAGATGATCATATGATCGGTCTAACTGCAAATTTTTTATGACTTTGATTTTAAAAGGATATGAAGACTAAAGCGCAAATCGGGTAATCGATCTATCTTTAAGATCAATCCATCATTTGAATGAAAATAAGCATATTACGATACGATCTTCAAAAAATGACGATGATATACTACAATTTTTTCAACTATAATCCAATATTTCTATTACAAAAAGATTATAAAATAAAAACCTACAAATCTTTGATGATAAAAACAAAAACTACAATACTGGCCGTATCAGTCGTAATTTGTATGATGGCCTTTGCCGGCATCGTTTCGTCACAGTCTATGCAACAGCCCGTGTTAAAGTCGAAGGTAACGATGGCCGACATCGATGAGGCTTTGAAGTCCGGGCCGGTATTCCTCGAGTTCGAGACCCAGGAGTGCGGGTACTGTAAACAGCAGCGCCCCATGACAGAAGAGCTTGCGGGGGAATATTCCGGAAAAGTGACCTTCATGTTCATCGATGCGAACCAAAACAGGGATATTGCGAGAACATTTCTTGTGTCCGGCGTGCCGCAGATGAACATCATAGCAAAGAAGGAGAACGGAGAATACACCTACGTCGGAAAGGACGGTAAGGCTTCCGGGAACATCAACGATTCAAGGTTCAGAGGACTGACACAAAAAGATACATTAAAGACGGCTCTCGATGCGGCGGTAAACATGAGAGGATAGTAGATTGGAAACTGTAGATTTCGTGTGGGCATTTATAGCCGGCGTGGTGAGCATAACGTCTCCGTGTGTGCTTCCCCTGTTACCGGGAGTACTGGCATATTCGACACATAACAATAAGCTTACTCCGCTGGCTATAGTTTTTGGACTGACTTTGACTTTTACGACTTTGGGAATAGTATCAGCGGTTTTTGGCTCGATATTCATATACTATATTGATTATATCAAGTTCTTATCGGGCATCTTCATACTGATCATGGGCTTATATCTTTTATTGGAGCCTGTCGAGAACCTTATACTCCGCATGTGGCAAAAAGTGCCTTTTTCAAGGGTATCGCTATCATCGGCGGAGGAAGCGGGCCTGATCGGAGGCGTACTTCTGGGCATAAGCCTCGGGATAGTATGGATGCCATGCATCGGCCCCATACTGGCATCGATCCTGGTCATAGTGGCACAGCAGGGAGAGACACTTTACGGAGCATCCCTGCTTATGGTATATTCGGCAGGCCTCGGAGTCCCGATGCTGGGCATCGCCTACATGTCGAACATACTATCGGGAAGGGTGAGGGCCGCTTCAAAATACTCCATGATCGTCAGAAGGCTGGCAGGCATAGTGCTGGTATTACTCGGCCTTTATTATATATCGGAGCTAAGGTACCTTTTCGGGATCTAACGCGGAAAGTATAGCGTCCCCGAACTTGTCCACCCTTGACTGGCCGATACCATATATGCCTAAAAGCTCCTCTTTATTTTTAGGCTTTTTAGCGATAAGGTCGTAGATGGTCCTATCGTTAAATATCGTATACGGAGGCGAGTTCATCTCCTTTGAAAGCGAGGTCCGGAGAGCCCTTAAAGCTTTCTCGATATCTACATCGATCCCCGATAGCTCCGGCTTAATCGCCGGTCCCGCCCTTTTTGATGCGGGACTTTTGACGCTCTCTTTTGGCTTGCTTTTATCTCCGGGACCATTTTCCGAAAATTTAGCATTACCGTCCTCAAACGGTGTATTGATAAGCGCTACCTGCCTGAATGATATTGATAGCTTCTCTTCGCCATTTTCCGCGACTATCCTCACGTTATTGGCGGGGTTAAAGCTGAACTGGCTGATCCTGGCCTGTCCCATATAGTTCCGCGGTTTAACGCCGGAATCTCCATGGACCACGACCGTTGAGTCCGGCTTTATCAGCACTATGGCATTTCCTTCGTACAGGTCTTCGGTCTTACCGGTATACTCGACGCAGGCCTCTCCTGCGATAACATAATATGTGTTCTGACGCATGTTAACAACACCTTCCATGTCTACCGTTTTGTTCGGAGCCTTATCGGTGGCGGCTCCCAATGTCGTTTTCCATTCGTCTACCGGCAACATGGCGTCGGTGTAATCGACAGATACCTTGATATGCACCGGGCCGTCCCCCGCAGGTAATCTGACCGGTACTTTCTTATTGTCTCCCGCGCCGATGTACATTTTTTCTTCGCATATCGTCATACCTTCGGCTTTGACCGACACTCCGATAGTGCCTGCGCCTCCGGAATTTATCAGAGATAGTTCAGACTCCCTGTTTCCCTGCGCGAAATTCCGGGATATGCCCGAAAAGTCGACCGAGATCCCTGGTAGTTTCCTTGCCGTCTCGACGATGTCGATGGCAAGGCTTCCCCTTATGCCCATCCTTATTAAGTCCTCTGGCTTTTTTTCTGCGGCATCCCTGAGCGAGCCTATTCCGCCCTTGAATAAAATGTCCAGGCTGCGATCGCCGACGCCGGGAACGGATGCTAGCGATACTGCCTCTTCAGTGACTCCCTTGTCTATCTGGACTGACACCATCTTCACTTTACGTGAAAGCACAGGGCTGGAATATTCTTCGCAGAACCGTGCGAACGCGCTTAACAGCCTGGAGGCGTTCTGCTTGATAGCCCATGCGTCCGACTTTAATTCGTCGGGCACGTCCCTGTTTATATACCCGTTCAGGATAGCGCGCACTTTAGCGATGCCTCCCGGGCCGAGATCCATGCCTGCCAGAGACTTGACTGAGCCTGATTCGCCGGGCCTGGTGGCAACGTCGCTGAACTCTGCCGCCCTTGAGATGATATCCAGCACCTCGTCTGTGGATAGCCTTTCCCTGCGTGCGCATTCCTTAAACAGGAGAGATGTCTCCAGCCTGAGATAAAAGTCGGAGGTCATTACACCAAGAGGCGTAGCGGAAAGGACGCCATCGTCCTCGTTCACAAAGCCGTTCCTGACAAGGTAATCTATTTTCGTCGAGATCATACGGTCTATGTCTGTAATACCATACGTCACTGGATCGGTCTTTGACCTGACGTATAAAAAGGTCGTCTTCAGCCAATCCGCCGCCTCGATCACGTTCTTGACCATGCCCACGGCGATCTCGGCGTTCAGGTGCTCGGCCAGATTATACTTTAAGACGGACTCTATGGACTTTCCGCTTTTAAGGAGATCCCTGTACGCGCCTAACCGGGAATAAGGCACGATAACAAGGCCTTTACCCCGTGTATCGTATCCGGGGCGGCCTGCTCTCCCGAGCATCTGCAGAAGATCGATAGGGCTGATGTCCTTCGTTCCCGCTATCGGGTCATACATCTCGGTATCCCTGATCACGACAACTCGGGCAGGAAGGTTGACACCCCATGCCAGCGTAGAAGTCGAAACAAGTATCTTGATGCACCCTTCGCGAAAAGCGTTCTCAACAGCGGTCTTATCTTCGGACGGCAGGCCTGCGTGGTGGAAAGCAGTCCCGCACGATATGCATTTTTTTAAAGAAGGGTTGCTGACCCTGGACTTTATTTCCTGCAGCCTTCTCATCTCAGGCGGGATCAAAAAATACGGGGCGCTATTCTTACGCATGATCTCGCAAAGCTTCTCTGTCGCCTGATAGGTATCCTGCCTCGTCGATACGAATATCAAAGCCTGATGCCCGGCCGCAAGTTCATCTTTGATAAGGTCGTAGGCTTTGTACAGCCGGATATACTTATTAAGGAACTCGTTATCTTTCGGGCTATAGGGGATGACTGACGTGTCCAGTTCGACTGGCCTGTAAGAATTATCAAAAGTAAGTGTATTCTCTTCCGAAGCCCCAACCCACTTTGCGACATCGCCGATGTTAGGCATAGTGGCGCTCAATGCGACTATACGCAAAGGCTGTTTCATGAACGAGCTGATACGTTTCATCCTGCTTATCACGGCTTCAAGGGCCCCTCCCCTGCTGTCTGAATCGAGCAGATGCACCTCGTCTATGATGACCAAAGCGACGTCCTTGACGAAAGAATAGCGCTCCTGCCGGTATTTTCTGGTGGCGGAATCCCATTTTTCAGGCGTGGTGATGATCACGTCCGCAGACTTTGCCTCAAAAGGCGAAAGCTCTCTTTCACCTGTAACGACGTATACCTTAAATCCAAGGCTTCCGAGCACATGCTTCCATTCTGATTCCTTTTCGTTCGTAAGCGCCCTGAGAGGAGCTATAAAAAGCACTTTACCCTTATCGGCTTTGCCAAGCTCTTTTACCATAGCTGCTTCTGCCAGGACGGTCTTACCGCTCGCGGTCGGTGCCGATACGACGACGTTACCGTCGGAATTCAATATGACAGGCACGGCTCTCGATTGCATGCGATTAAAGTCTTTGAACGGGAACATCGGAACGAATCTTTTATCGATGATGTCCGTAACGGATAGCAAGCCTATTTCTGCCAGGATGATCCCCCTTTAGTATGCACTTTTAATGTACATGCCGGTAGATATATGATTCTATTCAAGGGCTGGCAATATAATAATTTTGGTTGTTTTCTTTTTTATGAAAAATAGTTTAGAGATATCAAATCATAAGCCAAATCTAATTAGAAAATTGAAACAAAACTTATAAATAGACTAAAACTAAATTTAGGGTTAATATACGGTATTTTAGCAATGAATTGTGGGGTTTGCTTAAAAGCCATTCAGAATAGGAATGACATCGATATACCGTAAAAATATCCTGCCGAGAGGAGTTAAACATGGAATATGAAATGTTGCTTTTATTCATAAGCTTTGGATGGTTCATGAGCGTAACCGTCATATTTCTCATGTACGTGAGGATGAGGCAGCTCTCCGAAGAGCTAAGGAAGGTTAAGGACGAGATAGAGCTGTCAGATGACGAATTTCACGGACTTGAAAGAGGTATAACGGATTTCAAGAAGATAGAGATATAGATCACTGGCATTTATAAAATCGGCAATACCCCAAAAACATTACATTATAGTCACGGCATGATGCCTGGCAGGCAGGGAGATGCCTTAAAGCAAATGTCTTGCGGCAGACATCAATAAACCCGCAGCTCCGACCCGGGAGCCATAAACCGGGCACCAGGGAGATGGTATAAAGCCGGGTCAACGCGGCGGACCTCATAAACGCCACCCTTTCATGAGGAAGGATAAACCCCATACTCGGAAGTCGAGTTTAAACTGCTTCGGTGAGGGCGATCACCCGTAAAAAGCAAAGTCCGTGCAGGACTCTAAAGCGCATACGTGGGGAGACACGTCTAAAAAGCAAACGCGGATCGCAGGCGTCTAAAATGGCTTAAAGTAGGGAGCTACTATAAAGCAAAGTCTCCGGACTCTAAACAAATAAGGCCTATATCGACGTTGATAGGGGCATATCGGGCGGGATAACCGGAACCCTGCCCGATAGCCCCGTAAACGTTGTTTTTCATAAAGTTTAAGATCCTGACCTGCTATAATTAAAAGGCCGACTTATTGCTGTGTGCCGGTTGTTGTTGATATAAATGTCCTTTTTTAAGTATTGAAATAGTGATCTTTAATGCTGTATGCGGACATAAGAGCGGGGATCGTCGACAGCAAGGGGATCTACCGGTGAGCTAATACAAAAGGCGCTTATAAAAAATCACCGCAGAATTATTTATGACACACGTTATGGTATTTTAAAAATCGTACATATAAAAAAAGATGGCCGACCGTTATGGCCGGTGATCCGCTTAACTGAGGATACCCTCAAAGCGCTCGTCTATGAAATCGGCATATGTAGGTATTTCCGAGAGAGCGGGATTGCCTCTCCTTTTAATGTAAAGGCGGTGTTCATATTCCAGTTTGGTCTTTTCCTTTGCGATCTCTTCCGCGAATTTATCCAGCCTCTCCTTGAACTCATATATTGACAGAAGCATGAACCTCTCGAAATCCTCCTCATTCTTGCAGGACTTTGATAGCCCGGGATTGTTTTCAAGAACGCGGAAGAACAGCGCCACGAACGCGTTATACTGGTCAGTCGTCCTGAAAGTGATCCTCTTAGCCTGCGTGATGCCGCCGACTTTCTTAAGTACGCTGACGTTGTTATTTTGTTCCAGCTCTTCTGCGATGTCAGTAACGCTCTTTTGCATCAGCGGATAAGCCACCGTCGATAATTTATATACCAGGACCTCGGAAAGCAGCCCGGACTCTGCAAAAGCGTTGACATCCTCTTTTATCAAAGACTGAAGAAAATGATCGGCAATTTGTACAAGTATGACCTTATCGTTTGCATTTTCCTTTTTTTCAGATTTTTTTGCGCCCATTATATTCCTCCCAATACAACATAAATTCACTATCAAAACATTAACTGATAATACAGGGTGTAATGTAGATATAATATTGCTTCGGGTTAAAAAGAGTTTTGAAAGTGATCAGGAATTGAATGATAAAATTAAAAAAAGATGATGATAAGGATCGGAGCTCTGACCCTGATCATGGCGACTTTAATGCTATGTAGTCCCGGACGTCAAGCCTTAAGAGTAAGGATTCTTTAGATGACAGCGTCTTTTTATCCATACATTCAAAGCCGTGGCGTGCAGCAACTTTTTCTTTCCCTCCCCGGGAACCTATCGAAGCCAGAAGAGCTTCAGACGCTTCCTCTTTTTCCTTAGTGTCCCTGACGAGTGACAGCCTGCCCATCAACGTGACGCTCTTATAGTCGGTGATGTCTTCATTATATTTGTCTATCTCCACGCAGACATTGGGGTTTTTATTGAACAGGTCCACTTTCCTGCCATAGTTGGCAAAGTGGAAATATATCTTATCGTTAATGAAAACATAATCAAGAGGAATGATATATGGCTGCGGATCATCATTCAGCGCCATCCTGCATATCCTGCAGGACCTTAACATCTCCTTTACCTCTTCTTCGGACATCTTAGGCAATTTAAATACTTCTTCTCCTGGTTCGCATGCTTCCTGTACGGTCGGTACCATAGTATACACCTCGTCATATTTTTATAAAAAATTTTATTAATAATTTTTATAATTTAATATAAAAATATAAATTAACAGGTAATTAAAGTTAAAGAGAGAAGAAGACGTATAATAAAGGAAAAAATAAGATAATTAGCGCCAGTACCTCATTCATTAATGAAATTGGTCAGCCTCGTCTGTTTATCCTCGCACGCTTCGCCAGGTATTTCCACCGGGTAAACGCCCGTCAAGCATCCTGTGCAAAGATCCTCTTTATTGATGCCTATGGCCTTTACAAGGCCGTCCAGCGAAATGTAGTATAATGAATCTGCACCTATCATGAACTCAACGCCCTTGACGGATTTATACGCGGCGATGAGCTCTTCCCTTGTCGCCATATCGATGCCGAGGTAGCAGGGTGATATGATCGGCGGGCTTCCTATCCTGGCATGGACCTCTTTTGCGCCGCCCCTCCTGATAAGGTCGATGATACGGCGCGACGTCGTGCCGCGGACGATACTGTCATCGATGAGAATGATACTTTTACCCTCAATGTTGGACCTGACGGTGTTGAGCTTTAAACGTACGGCAGTTTCCCTTAATTCCTGGCTTGGCATGATGAACGTCCTGCCTACGTACCTGTTCTTTATCAGGCACTCGGAATAATTTACGCTGGAAGCGTTCGAATAGCCTATTGCGGACGTGATACCCGAGTCAGGGACAGGGGATACTATATCCGCCTTTGTCGGGCATTCCTCTGCCAGGACCTCGCCTATACGATGCCTGACATTATACACGAGCCTGCCGTCAAGTATAGAGTCCGGCCTTGCGAAATACACGAACTCGAACATGCAATGGGCGTGGTTCTTTGCCCTGCACAGCCGGTAGCTTTCTATTCGATCGTTAAGTATGACCATTTCCCCGGGCGCGACATCCCTGATGAGTTCCCCGTTGAGCGTGTCAATTGCCGCGCTCTCGGACGCCAGAACATAGCCGTTGTCTATATGGCCGATGCATAAAGGCTTAAATCCAAGCGGGTCGCGGACGCCTATGACCTTGCCGTCCACGAGTATGACCAGAGAATAAGACCCCACGAGCTTTTTCATGGTCTCCCGGACAGCGGTCTCAAGATCATTTTTTAGCAATTGCTTTACAAGCAGATGGGCGATGACCTCGGTATCGGAATCGGAGATGAATATCCGTCCGTCAGCTTCAAGTTCCTTTTTAAGCTCGCGATAGTTCACCAGATTGCCGTTATGGGCAATGGCAAGCGTGCCGTTCTTATAGCTTACCATAAAAGGCTGACAGTTCTCCGCGCGGGAGCCCCCTGTCGTAGAATATCGCACGTGGCCTATGCCTGCATATCCTGCAAGCTTCTGTAAACGATCCCTGTTAAAATAGTCTGTGACAAGGCCCATACCCTTATCCGAGAGTATGCTGGTACCGTTCGATACGGCAATGCCGGACGACTCCTGGCCACGATGTTGAAGGGCTTGAAGTGCATAATAGATGTAAATGGCAGCAGCATCCCTGTTCTTGTTTTCATCGAACCAGACACCGACTACGCCACACTTGTCTTTCACAAGTACACCTTTGTGTTTTTAGATATAGCCTTTTCGGCTGTCACTTATTTTTGGACAGCATTGTTATCGTGGTGAAAGTCTGAGACTTTCACTCCCGATCATTAGACCATTTACCAGGTCTGTCTTGCCAGATGGCTGTGCCAGCCCCACTTGTTGAGTTTTGACGACCTGCCAAAACCGCAAGCTGCGCAGACTTTCTTGTTAAAGTTAAATGATACTTTACCGCACCTTCTGCACACTGTGTGCACTCTCTTCTGGCGCTTACCCTGTGATGGAGTTCCTTTTGTCATTGTGATTCACCTTTTCGCGTGTATACTGCATGTCATTGTTTATAGATATTACGGTGAAACGTAAACCACCGTATCGCCGCGCACTATGATAGTACCAAGCTTCTTCGATGCTTCATTTTCCCTGAGTTCCTCTGCATTGTCGAGAACCAGGTTCATGTGCATGTCATATCCCTGTAATTCTCCCCTGAACTCTCTTCCACCCTTTAATCTTACGATTACAGGGGAATTTAAAGCTTCATTTAAAACATCTAGGGGTCTCTGGCTCATAAATTTCCTCCAATAAATACCTATCAAGTAAAGAATATTACTGTGTTTAAATCTCACAAAGCATATTTATACTTATCGCCAAGGACGGCTCGTCGCCGCTACAATTAATCTACTATCTGATAATAGATAAAATTATTTCGAAATAACATCGCTTTATGCTGAATGTATTTATACAAGAATTTGAAATATGCGAATTTGGTAAATAATGATTTGCCGTAGTAACGTCAATGGACCAGATAACCCATAGTCTTAAAAGATACTTTAGCTTAAAAGATACGTTTTTTAGTATAGAATCAGCAAAAGTATTATAAATAAAAGCAATATACAGATTGAGAACTCTAAATAAAGTTAGTGAGGAAAGGTCATTGAGGATCAAGGGTAGACATCATTTGAGAGAGGATGCCGTAAAAAAAATCCTTGAAAATTTAAGAGCGAATTTTGGCGAGAGCGCCGATGCTGTTTTCGCTGGAAAAACGTTCGAGATAGCGGAAACGGATGAGGAGCAGGATTTCATACTGGTCAATGGAGAACCATTGCTTTTTTCAGTATCGGAAATGGTATTCCCGACTGTAAGAGGGGCGCTCAGGATGAAGCCAAAAAAGAAGCGTGTCGTCGTGGATATGGGAGCCGTTAAGTTCGTGGCTAAAGGCGCGGACGTGATGAGCCCCGGGATCGTGGATGTCGATACGTCAATACGTAGAGGCGACCTCGTGATAATCTGTGATGAAGTGCATGGGAAACCTATCGCTGTAGGCAGGGCTCTGGTAAACGCGGATGCCATGATGGGCAATAGAGGAAAAGCTGTCAAGTCTGTGCATTATGTCGGGGACAGGATATGGAACCTTGAAGTATAGCACCTTTAGTCACAAGGTACCGATAAACTAATTATCACGGAAAGTTATTACATATCAGGTATCTAGAGGTATCAAGATGGGTAGCAAGGGATTTATGGATAAAATATTCGGTAACAAACCGGCAGCGGAAGCAGAAGAGTACACCGAGATCGACCTTTCAGAATATGAACAGGCGATAGGCGAGGGCCCGGCAGAGACATATGTCAGAGTGGCTGAACTTACCAGCCTGGCCCAGATACCGGAGTTAAAGAGAGAGATTTACAACGGCAACATCGTTATAGTCGACATCACCCCTATCAAGGGCGACAGCCTGACGAGGGACCGTGCGCTCAAGGACCTGAAACAGGTAGCCATAGACGTTAACGGCGACATCGCCGGACTCGGTGAGAACCAGATCATCGTCACGCCAATGTCCATCAAGATCGACAGGACAAAGTTTACAGCGAAGTAAATATAATTTAATCCAGGATAAAAATGAATAACGTTGGATCAGATAATACAGATACATCAAACATGGTCAATATAACGGGGGCATCAAATTGCCCGATTTGCAATAATCCCCTGGAAATGCGCTGGAACCAGGATAATATCCCATATTTTGGTGATGTGATCGAGATAAGCAGCGTATGCAGCTGCGGGTTCAAGTATGCCGATACTCTGATATTAAGCCAGAGAGAGCCGCTCAGACATATAAAACGTGTCAACAATGAAAGGGACATGTATGTCAGGGTCATCAGATCCACTTCAGGCACTATCAGGATCCCCGAATGGGGGGTTAACATCGAGCCGGGACCGGCATCTGAAGCGTACATCTCGAACATTGAAGGTGTCATTGACCGCCTTGAGACTGTCGTCAGCATGGCATTAAAATGGGCTGAAACCTCAGAAGAGTGCGAACGCGCCGAGAATTTCCTGAACACATTAAAGGACGCAAAAGAAGGTCATGCGGAATTCACTTTGATAATGGAGGACCCTCTTGGCAACAGTGCCATCATAAGCGATGATGTCGAGGTCACTAAGCTCTCCGATGAGGAAGCCGGTTCATTGCACACAGGAATGTTCATAATTCAAAAATAAAACTGCAGTCCTGGATATGCATCAAATTTGCATGAACAGATTTGATGCCCTGTTTTAATTTTACTTATCTACGTCAGGGGATAGCTCATAACTTAATAGTGTTTCCTGCGGGCCCATAGTTTTATTTATGAACTGGATATTGTATCATTTTTATCTTAACTACAAAAAGCCTATGCCTGAAAAGATAATTCGATGAGCGTCAGCTTTCCTTTGAAAAGGGAGAGTTGAAGTCTATGAGAGATCCATTAAGGTATTGAGATGAAAATGCATATCCGGAAAGGATGATAAAAACCGATTTATTTAAAAAATAGCTCCAAGTGCCTTAACCGACCAGGAGTCTTCCGGACCATTATAAAAAGTGAGATCAAATGTCGTAATGCCCCTTTATTAGATTATCCGTTTTGAAAGCGCTGCCGCAGTTCATGCAGAACCTTGCGTGAGGCATATTAGGCGTCCCGCAATTTTCACATTTGATCCTTTGCTTTTCTTTTACCCTTGTGCCGCAGGATATACAGAATTGCGCTCCCGAGGGTAACACGGTATTGCATGTCGGACAGTATATCATATCGCTGTCAAGACTTTCTTCTTTCTTATCGCCGTTTTCAGGAGACTTTAACATGTCTGCAGCCGGAAACTTAACATCATCATTAGACGGGAGCGGATCTTTTACGATAGTTTTTTCGATAACTGGCGATGCCATTGATCCGTCGAGCCCGGTCTTGCCGGCGTCTATTTTTTCGACTTCGGGAATTTCTTTCTTTTTTACTTTTAACGGAGCAATGATCGGTTTTATGGGATGATTAACGCTTTTAATGCCTGCCGACTTCGACGTATAATTAACAGGCAGCACTATAGAAGAGCGTTTATCCTTCGCAGGGACCGGAGCATTTGCCTGGACCGTATTCAATGCGTTGGCAGGCATATTTTCCGGAGAGCCTGCTGATATCTCTGTGAAGATCGGGCCGATCGCATTAAGGCTATCAAGACCCGTAGCAGGAGTTTCGCCGGGTTTCTTAAGTTCCTCCGGCAGATCTCCATCTGCAGGGTTATATTTCATCCTGGCCAAAATGCTTGACGGAGTCGTTTCGACTTCCTTTTCATCGGTTTTTTCTTCGGCCGCCGTAACCTGCGGGACAGTGTCTTTATCGGGCTTCTCCGCCGTCTTCTCGGGCGGTTTGAACCAGAACTTATTGACAGGAGATGCCGTGCTGTCGGCATTATTTTCCGTTATCGCAGGATTTTCCGGGGGGAAATTGCACTTTATGTCCGTAGTGATCTTTTCAGGCTCTTTGATCTCTTCCTTAACCGGGATTTCCTGCGAGGGGAACAATTCAGAGGGTATATCCATCGCATCCAGGAACTTTTCCGGGTTTTCATTAACTGCAAAGCAATTTTTCTCCATGATCTCTTTCATCGTGCTTCCGGACATATGGCCCATGCCTATTGAATCCAGAATGCTCTCCGCGTTTAATGAAAAATCATCTTTTACTTTTTCCATTAGCTCTTTAAGCTCGAGGTCGATGTCATTTATTTCCGTGTCGATGCCCAGCAATGACGCCGACTGTTTATCCACAGTGATACCGGGTATACCGCCATAGCTTTTATTCGGCTCATTGATATTACTTTTAACATTAGATGGTGATGGAGTCTCAGGGATATTGACGGTCTCGGAACCTTTCCGCCTCAATAGATCCGCCAGGCCTACGCCGGCGGAATCAGACTGCATATTTGCCTTGGACCGCTCTTTTGGCCATGCCTTTTCTTCAGCCTCATTAAGCTTTAAAGAAAGCGTCTGGTACGCTTCCGATGCAATTCGCTTTACATGGGAGTCCGGGTAAAAGTTGGACAGATATTCCAGTGTCGGCAAGGCTTTTTCAACATATTCCGGGTGAGTCCTTGCGATTATCCCGACCAGCCTTGCTGTCTCCGCCCTGGTCGATTTGTTAATGCTGCCAAGAAGCTTTATCAGGGCGCCTGAGTAATACTCAAAATATTCCGGCTTTTTTGCGGCTATGATCTTTAAAGCGTCATATGCGTTAGTTCCTATGGTGCCATACCTGTCGTCAAGGCAGGAGATCAATTCGGGCATCATGAACCGGGCATTATCCACCTTTGAGACGATCATGTATAAAAGGAACTTAGTTATAGCGTCCTGCAGCATTTTATGTGAGCTGTTCAGCTGTACCTTTAAAATGGATACTAGCTGCGTTATGACGATCTCCTCTTTTTCAGGAGGTAAAGGAAGCAGGAACATCAGCGATTTTATGGAATATGTGAGAACGAGGATGTTATTTGACTCTTCGATATTCTTTAAAAAAATTTCCGACAGCCGCTCGATCTCATTGCGATCGTGAGTGTCATCGATGATCTGCTTTAGCTCCGTCAGAGAAAGATCATCACATCTCCCGGTGTTAATCCTGTCGATCAAAACATCTACCCTTTTGCGAGGAGCCCGGGGATTAGGGAATATCATAAGCCATCACATTTATTTATAATAATGTTTAATTTCTCTACGATTCGCCCCACAATATATTCATAGTCTATACTTCTAATATTACTAATAAATTTGCTGGTCTAATATAGATAAGTATTCAAAGGGTTGCGAAGCAGGAGAAAAAATGAGGATATTAGGGATCGACCCGGGCATAGCGCTGACAGGATTTGGCATTGTGGAAAGTGACAAGAACGGCATACGTGCCGGAAGTTACGGCCACATATCGACTGAAAGCGGCACCCCTATGCCGTCCCGCCTAAAGATTTTATACGATGACCTCATAAAGGTAATCGACGAATATCAGCCTGATATTGTTGCGGTGGAAGAATTATTTTTTAATAAGAACGCAAAGACAGCCATCATAGCCAGTCATGCGAGAGGGGTCATAGTCCTGGCCGCCGTAAATTCAGGCCTTGATGTCGCCGAATATACACCGTTACAGGTAAAACAGTCAGTCGCAGGTTACGGAAGGGCGAGCAAGCAACAGGTCCAGGCGATGGTGACCAGCCTTTTACGATTAAAGGAGATACCGAAACCTGACGATACCGCGGACGCGCTGGCCGTGGCCATATGCCATGCGAACTCCGCGGAGATGTTAAAGAGGCAAATATGATAGCGCATATCGAAGGCATACTGGACAGCAGGTCTGACGAGAGCATCGTGATCGATGTGAACGGCGTAGGATACGAGATATTTATCCCGTCCCACCTGTTCGAACAGCTTCCGGAAGAAGGCAGCAGGTGCAAGATCTTCGTCCACACACATTTCAGGGAAGAGGACGGCTTTACGCTTTATGGCTTCACCGCTCTTGAGGACAAGGAATTTTTCCAGCTGTTGATAAAGACGGTATCCGGCATAGGCCCGAAGGTAGCCCTGAGCATAATGTCGAGCATCTCTGTCCCGGACCTGGCGGAAGCGATCGTGTCCGAGGACCTGAAGACGCTGACCCGCGTGAACGGCATAGGTAAAAAGACCGCACAAAGGCTCATAGTCGAGCTAAAGGATAAAGTAGCGGAGATGTGCCTGCTTAAGCATGAGAAGAGACTTAAGGCTGATGACGTATCTGATGATGCGATCGATGCACTGATAGCGCTCGGGTACAGCAGGCAGGTAGCGACATCGGCAGTGTTGAAGGGGAGAGAGACCTTCGCAGCAATGCCAAAAGTTGAAGACCTAATAAAAGTATCATTAAGGTATCTATGATCAACGTAACAGATAAGGAAAATGCAAAAAAGGCGGAGAAAGAGAAGCGGCTCATATCCCCGGAAATCACTGAGGATGACCACGGGGAGATGATAGTCGAGGGCATTCGCCCGAGGACACTGGATGATTTCATAGGGCAGCAAAAGATCAAGGAGAATTTAAAGGTATTCATCGAGGCCGCGAAGAATAGAGGAGAGAATCTGGACCACGTGTTACTATACGGTCCGCCGGGGCTGGGAAAGACAACCCTTGCCCATATCATCGCAAGAGAGATGGGGGCCAACATACGTTTGACATCAGGCCCGGCCATTGAAAGGCCCGGAGACCTTGCCGCCATATTGACCAATCTAAAGGAAGGGGACGTCATATTCATCGACGAGATCCACAGGCTCAGCCACGTCATTGAAGAAGTGCTGTACCCGGCGATGGAAGATTTCGAGATAGACATCATTATCGGAAAAGGCCCCAGTGCGCGCTCCATAAGGCTCGAACTGCCTAAGTTCACGCTCGTCGGCGCGACGACCAGGGCGGGCTTGTTGACATCTCCGTTAAGGGACAGGTTCGGAGTGTCGCTAAGGTTCGACTTTTACGAGCCCCGGGACATTAAGACCATAATCGATAGGTCGGCAAAGATCCTTGGAGTGGAGATGACCGAAGACGGTGCCATGGAGATCGCCAAACGCTCTCGAGGTACCCCGCGTATAGCTAACAGGCTTATGAGAAGGGTGCGGGACTTCGCGAACGTCGACAATAAGAAAGTCATAGATAAAGAGACAGCCAATGACGCGCTTAACCGGCTTGATGTGGACAGGCTTGGCCTGGATAATATGGATAGAAGGATACTGAAGACCATTATAAAGGACTACAGCGGCGGACCGGTCGGTGTCGAGGCGCTGGCAGTGACGGTCAGCGAGGAATCCAACACTATCGAGGATGTCTACGAGCCTTTCCTTATACAGATAGGCTTCGTAAACAGGACGCCCAGGGGAAGAGTCGCGACACAGGCCGCATACGAGCATATGAAAGGTTTATTAGAATAGTATCAAAGATCCAAGATCTTTGTAGCTATTGGTTTTTTGACTTTCTACACATTCAGCCTGCATTCTTGTTGCGAGCGCATATTGACCACAAAGCGAACAAAGGCGACTGGGGACACGGTTTCCAACCACGAAGCGCACTAAGGGACACAAGGGTGCACAAAGGACTTTTTTAGAAGGCTATCATATACTTAAAAAAATTTGTGGACCTTATTCGCCTTTGTGCGCTTTGTGGTGGAAACTGGTGGTCCTTAGTTGCCTTTGTGGTTAGCTTGATCGATGAAAAATTTCCGGGCTTCGCAATCAGAACACTATCAGTTTACAATAAACATGCGAAGAAATCAAAACACTACGAAAAATATCGCTGACGGATAAACATACGTCGATATGCATAAAATGATAAAGTATTTTTTTAGCAGGCAATCACCTGAAAATAAGCCCTATTTTTCATCCGTGGCTTATATGTTAAGGGTATAATCCAGGAAATGCCTTTCCTCGACCTTGCCGTCGACGAACTCGACGCGCACCTTGTTCGTGGTGAATATTATCTTACTCACTTTAGGATTATCAGGGTCGATGATCAATGTATGCTCGACATTCGGAGTGCGGTTATAGAGGATAAAATCCTTTAGTTTTTTATTTTCCGACTCAAGATACTCTATCTGCAACATGGTCATGTTGTAATTTGTCCCGTTTTCCAAAAAGAGCTTATCGTTCTCTTTTTTAAGCTGGTCGTTCTGAACGAACAATGCCATAACTGCGATGAGACAAACTATACATACCGCTATCAGGAGTATGATGAACTTTGAGACAAGATCGTTGTATCTCCTGAGTCTTTCCTCTCTTTTTCGCTCCTGGTTCTCCTTCAGTTTTTTTAGCCAGCTTTTCATCTCAAGCTCGCCTGAACCCGGGTTTGTCCTGTCAGCCATGTTATTGTCCTGCCAGATATTACTTGCACGCTTCTCGCTAATATATTTTCTTGATTTGACTGCCAATCGTATCCTGAGCGCTCAAAAAATATAGATATTAAATGTATGTACCTCAAATTAAAAAAACCTTCTCATATCAGCCGAACCCGAAATGATTATGAACATTCATTTACATATAGACGAACGTGAAGTCCGGATGGACTTCAAGGGGTAAGACATATGAACGTCTCAGAAATTACCACGAATAAGTTCGAGTGTATCGACATAAAGGCAACACTCCAGGAAGTATTGCCACTATTCACGAATACGAACCACCCATCGGTGTTAGTGTTCGACGGCAAGGAATATGCGGGGATGTTAACCGAGAAGTCGATCGTTCGCTCTATAAAGAACTTAAAGACAGGAATACACGGGCTCGTTAAAAAGACACCGAAAATTACCCCGGAGACCACCATTTACGAAGCGGCCAGATTAATGGTCGAGAACCAGCTAAAGCAATTGCCTGTGTTCGATAAAAAGATCGTAGGCGTGGTCACGAACGAAAGCTTATTGTCTCTCGCGACAGAGGGCGACTTTGGCAAAAAACCGGTCTCAAGCATTATGAGCGGAGACGTAATAACGCTCGATGTTGAAGATAATGTCGGAAAGCTTATAAACGTGTTCAGGGAGGAGGGCATCTCAAGAGTGCCCGTAATATCGAACGGCAAGCTGGCAGGCATAGTCACCATGCATGACATGCTGCATCTCATCAAGCCTAATAAGACTGACTTTAGCGAAGGCTGCATAGGTGTTGAGACCTTACCGACAAGAAAGATCCTGATCAAGGATATGATGACAGAAAGCGTCATCACAGTAAAGCCGGACGCGACCATAAAAGAGGCAGTGGATGTCATGCTTAAGAAGGACATCCAGGGTCTTGTGATATATGACGGCAAGATAAAAGGTATCGTAACAAGGACGGACGTATTGCTGGCACTTGCGACACTCGCGAAGACCGAGATACCGAACTTCACGGTGCAGATGACCAGCAGCAACATTGTCGACTATGATCAGCAATACATGGCAACATCGCTTGGAAGCTTTGTAAAGAAATTCGAGAAGTTCCTTGGCCACGGAAATATAAACGTATACTTTAAGCAGTATAAGGAAACCTTCCGCGGAACGCCTCTTGTGATCTGTAAGCTCAGGCTGAAGACTGACAAGCACTTCTACAGCGCACGCGGCGAGTCGTGGGGAGCTGACGGCGCGTTCCACATAGCGATGACAACGCTGGAGCGCCAGGTAGTTGACGATAAGGAGATCTACGAGGATAAAAGATATACGACGGCAAGCCTTGCCGAAAAACTTGACATCCTGTAAGAACCTGTAGGACCAATGGAAAAAGATATGGACGAACTCTCGTGGCAAGAGTTCGAGGAGTATATAAGGGATGTATTATCCCACCACGACTTCGTTGTGAAGTTCCGTAAGGTGTTCAAGACGCCGGAAAGGGGCTATCAGATCGACGTCGTCGGTCTCAGGAATGACCTGTGCCTGTGTATAGACTGTAAAAAATACGGAAGGGGCAGGCACAGGTCCTCTTCCCTGAAGACCGAGGCAAAAAAGCATTACGATAGATGCGTCGCACATGAGGAAGCGTTCGACGTCAGGTCCATACCCATCATAGTGACATGGCTTGACGATAATCTCATGATCGAGAACGGATGCGTCTTCGTACCGTCACATATGCTGAACGACTTTTTACTGAACCTTGACAGCTATCTTGATATGATAGGATATTGACGACTTTAAAATATTAGAGTAGTTAGTAACATAAATTCATAGAATTATGCTTTTATATCTGTCCCAAGGATAGGCTAAAGACATGATATTTTCACCACGAAATCTTTGATGAGCGGTGTTTTGCTCAGGTTTTAAGGATGAAAAGATCATTTTGTGGTCAATAGCCTATATTGTGTTTTGTGGCCGGTTTTAATCGAAACTTTCAAAAAGTTTTTTCATAGAAGCACACGAAGGCGAACAAGGACCACCAGTTTCCACCACGAAGGACGCTAAGGGCTTGAGGGTTCACAAAGGACTTTTTTGAAGATTAGCATATACATTCATAAAATTGTGGACCTTTTTCGCCTTTGCGCGCTTCGTGGTGAAAAATAGTGGATAATAATGTAGCTTTTCTGAATTGAAAATCAGCCTTATGTAAAGAGGGACCTGTGCAATATTCTACTCAGCATTAGAATATTTTACATTAGTTAAAAAGAAGAAAAATAACAATTTTGCTATACGGATAAAAATAAAAAAATTAATAATTGCCGTATAGCTTCCAGCCGTCGCTCGTGTTGACCACGACGAACTGCGATATACCGGACGAAACATGTCCGCTATATGCTACGGTCGCATTAACCGTCACCGATCTTGCCTCGGTGAAGTTACCTTCGAAAGTATTTTCAGGCAGCGTATAATTCCCGACAACTGTGAAGTTGAATATCTTTAAGTTGCTGCCGTTCTCTCCCCACCATGCCTCGTGTTCATCGATCCAAGACTGTTCGTCCATGCCTTCGACCTGGTGATATATGAGAGTGTATGCGTCCTTATAATCACCCGTGTCAAGGGCATTCCAGAAGTTCGTGACCACTTCTTGCGGCAATAGTTTCTCTTTTTCTACAGGCTGCTCTTCGATCTTAGTGCAGCCGCATAATGAAGATACTAAAGCAATACAGATTAAAGTGGCCAGTATTAACTTCAAATTTTTTAGCATATTATGCGCTCCTGTTTAAGGTTCGACCTGTAATAATGTGTAAGTTCTTACTAATATAGGTATAGGTTAATGGCATAAAGAGCTCAAATGTTGAAAAATAAAATTTTAAGGGTGTTGCAATGAACACCCGTCAAATGGATCACTGCGGCGATCCGGGTGGCTTTACCTGGGTCGCGGCCAGTATATCGTCGATCCTCAGGATCATGGTCGCTGCCTCGGTGGAACTGATGATCGCCTGTGTCTTGACCTTCATCGGCTCGATCACGCCCATCTTGATCATATCCACAGCCTCTCCGGAGAAGACGTTAAGGCCATAGTTCTTGCCATTTTTACCCTCGTGCTTGCTCTTAAGGGCTATTATCATGTCGATGGGGTTTAATCCTGCGTTAGACGCAAGGGCCTTCGGTATGACCTCAAGCGAGGTAGCGAAAGCTTCAATGGCAAGCTGTTCCTTGCCGCTGACCTTCGCAGAGTACTGCTTTAAGCGAAGCGACAGTTCGATCTCCGGTGCGGCTCCGCCCGGGACCACAAGCCCCTCTTTTAATGCGGTCTGGACAGCCCTGAGCCCGTCGTCAATGCCTCTCTCATACTCGTCAAGTATGTGGGATGAAGATCCCCTGAGGATCACGGAGGTGATCTTTTTATCCTTGCATTTAGTGATAAAGACCATCTCGTCGTCGCCCACGATCTTTTCTTCTATGAGGCCTGCGACACCCAGGTCCTTCGGGCTGATGTCCTCGAGGCTGGTCACGACGTTTCCGCCCGTAGCCTTCGCCACACGCCTGACGTCAGACTCCTTAAGCCTCCTTAAGCCAATTATGCCATACTTTGCCATGTAATGCTGTGCAAGGTCATCGATGGCCTTGGTGGTGAACACGGCCTTAACGCCGAGCTTTGCTATGACATCGACCTGGTCCTTGATCTGTTTGTCTTCCGCGTCGGCGAACATCTTGAACTGCCCCGGCGTCTTGATCCTGAACTCCGCGTCGAACTCTGTGTCCTTTGCCTCTATCCCTATATCTAGCGCAAGGACTTTGACGTTCTCGAGCCTTTCGGGCATCTGGAAGTTTACCCTTCCCTTATCGATAAGGACGCCTTCGATGATCTCGGACTCGGTAACATCTCCGCCGGTCTTCTTTTCCATGACGAGGTTATTTCTCTCGACATAGTATTTGCCGCTGGCATCCTTCTCAAGGGTCGACCCTACGGACTTTACGACAAGATCTGCAAGGAACTCCCTGGCATTCTCGGTATCTTTACCGGTCATGGCCGTCTCCGCTATCTTGAGGAGCATGTCCTTGTCCTTGTCCGAAATTTTAATGGCCATTGTCTTAAGCAGCTCAAGCGACTTTTCCGCCGCCATATTATATCCCTTTATAATGCTGCTCTGATGGATACCCTGCTCTCCGAGCAAGCCTGCCTGCCTTAAAAGCTCTCCCGCGATAACTACTGCCGTCGTGGTGCCGTCGCCCACCTCGGAATCCTGCGTCTTGGCTACCTCGACCATCATCTTTGCTGCCGGGTGCTCGATGTCCATCTTTCTAAGGATGGTAACGCCGTCGTTGGTCACGACTATGTCGCCCGTCGAGTCGACGAGCATCTTGTCCATGCCTTTCGGGCCTAATGTGGTGACCACTGAGCCTGCGACAGCCATCGCCGCTAAAATATTGTAGGACTGCGCTTCATTGCCACGAGTCAACTGGCTTCCTTCGCGCATTACATAAACCGGTCCTGCTTGCTGTGCCATTAAATATCCTCCTGTGAAAGTAACTGCTGGTTTTATGTGTTTGTAGTTCGATATAAAGATTTCTGTATTATTAAATAAACAAAAATCGTTTTCAGCCATCATCGGTGGGATAAAGTTTACAGGCGTTTCCTGACCTATCCCTTCCCGGCAGATAACTTAATATTATGAATAAGTACAAAAAGTTTATTAAAAGTACCCGGACACCATAAAAGGATATATTACCGGCATATGAAAAAATTAACCGTAAATGGTTTATTTCAGGCGCATATCATAGAAGTATCATAAAACAGGAAGGCTGTCATTATCATGTATCTTACAAAAGATGAAGAAAAGATCTATAACGGCGAACAGGGGCCCACGCTACAAAAAATGATGGAAATACTGGTGGCGCTGGGCGATATTTTCGAGGCAGACAGGCTCATCCCTATCAAAAGCGCCCAGATAGCCGGAGTGTCATATAAGACCATCGGAGATGCAGGCCTTGAATGGATAAGCGACCTTGAAGGCAAGGTAAAGGTGCCAGCAGTGCTGAACCCGATGGGCATGGACATGGAACTCTATGAACAGATGGGCATAGATATTAAGTTCGCCAGAAAACAGGAAGAGATCATAAAGGCTTATGAGAAACTTGGCATTGCGGCCGAATGCACATGTACGCCTTATTATCTTAAAAGGCCGAATTTTGGAGATCACCTTGCGTGGTCCGAATCATCGGCAGTTTGCTTTGCGAATTCCGTGCTGGGCGCCAGGACGAACCGTGAGGGAGGGCCTTCCGCGCTTGCTGCCGCGCTTATCGGGAAGACGCCTAATTACGGGCTTCACATCAAAGAGAACCGTTATCCCACGGTCACGATAAAAGTTGAGGAACCCCTTTACGGTGCTGAGTACGGTGCGCTTGGATACGTCGTTGGCTCAAAGGTCGGCGACGGGATACCTATGTTCAAGCTAAAGTCGACCCCGACCGAGGACGAGCTTAAACACCTCGGGGCCGCGCTCGCTGCGTCGGGGGCTGTGGCCTTGTTCCATGTTTTACATGTCACCCCGGAACAATACGTCTTGCCGCCTGAAAAAATGTCGATAGACAGGCAGATGCTTTCAAGAGAAGATGACTGGCAGGTGCCGGAGAGATATTTCCTGCCGAGGGAGAAGATAGAGGTAGATGTCGGCCATATAAAAGAGCTTGTAAAACAGCATGTCAGGCCGGACATTATCGCCATGGGCTGCCCGCATGCGTCGAAGGGGGAGCTGGAAGAGATACTCAGGCTGCTCGACGGCAGGACAGTTAAAAAAGAAGTCTGGGTATGTGCGGCACGTTCGGTGGGGGCGAAAAACCCGGAGCTTATTGAAAAGCTAAGAGAGCACGGTATAAAAGTGCTATATGATACATGTATGGTCGTATCGCCCGCGGCGAACCAGTTCAAGAAAATGATGGTGAACTCGGGTAAGGCGTTAAAATACGTACCCTCGATGTGCGGCGTGGATGCGGCGATCGGGTCTACGAAGGACTGTATCGAAGAAGCATGCAGGGGTGACTGAACATGAAGATAAGCGGCCATAAGATCTGCAGGGGGACGGCAACGGGCCCTGCGCTTGTTTCTAAGGATGCGATATCATTTTTAGGCGGAGTGGACCCAAAGACAGGAATAGTCATAGAGAAGGGCCATGCGCTGTACGGCAAGAACGTAAAGGACACGGTGCTGATATTCCCCGGAGGCAAGGGCTCCACGGTCGGCTCGTACGTAATATACCAGCTAAAAAAGAACGGGGTCGCGCCGGCGGCTATGATAAACATAAGGGCTGAGCCCATCGTCGCAGTGGGCGCCATAATATCCGGCATACCGATGGTGGATAAGCTGGAAAAGGATCCCGTCGAGACTATCAATGACGGGGACATGGTGACCGTCGACGGCACTGACGGCACCATAGAGGTAACATGATACAAAAAGAGGACATAGAGGTCATAAGGCCGGTCTTTAACATATACGAGATCTCGGATAAGGAAAGAACGTCAATACTCTACGGAGAGCCGCTAGCGGACAGCAATGTCATATACGGCGCCTTATACGGGCATTTCTCAAAGAAGAATAAAGCCATAGCTCTTGACTATCGCCTCGGCGAGTTCGTTCTCGTCATAGCGGACAAAAAGAAGGATAACATCTGGATAAACGTAGCACTGGCGATAGCCACGGTCATAACGACCATGGTCGTGGGAGCGCTGATGTACGGAGTGGACATATTCTCGACTCCGTGGCTAGTCTACAAAGGGCTTCCGTTCTCGATAGCCATAATGACTGTCCTGGGCTCGCATGAGCTGGGGCATTACTTCGTGTCAAAGAAGAACGGCATAGACTCCACACTCCCCTATTTTATCCCGTTCCCTGTGCCGCCTATAGGCACCATGGGCGCGATCATAAGACAGAAGGGACCTGTGCCGAACAGGAAGGCTCTCTTCGACGTGGGCATATCCGGCCCGCTTGTAGGACTCGCCGTATCGGTCATCATAACGGCAATAGGATTAATGCTGCCCCCTGTGGCGCCGGCGCAGGTAGCCGAGGATGTCATGTATATGCAGCTTCAGACGCCGATAATGTTCGACCTTATAGCAAGCGTGGTAAATCCGGGGGCGCAGATCGAGAGCATACACCCGATAGCTTTTGCGGGATGGGTCGGCATGCTTGTCACCGTCCTTAATATGATACCCGTCGGCCAGTTAGACGGAGGCCACGTGATACGGGCGATCCTGGGCGAAAGATCCGACAGGATATCAAAGCTCGTACCCCTGGTGATAATGTCCTTCGGCCTTTACTCGACGTTCGTCATGAACCAGCAGGGACAGATATGGATATTCTGGGGCCTGCTGACGGCATTGATGGGAAGCGGAATGCACCCGAAGCCCATAGACGACGATAATCCGATAGGCATCAGCAGAACTGTAATAGCAGTGATCGGGTTCGTTCTGACGATAATGTGCTTTACTCCGTTCCCGATAACGGTTTGAAAAGCCATTATCATAAATGGACAAGACGAACCTCTTTATCTTTTTTGTATTTTGTTAAAACTGAACATTCGCAGTTTTTGTTCGCAACAGGCTAATATAGCCCGTTAAGCCTTTAGCCGGGAGACGATAAAAAGGCTTATTTCCTAGTAAAGCGTTACTTGAGTTAAATCAAAAAAAATGGTGTAGAAAATGGAAAATGATGGACTTATCTATTACAATGGTGCTGAGGATTTTGCAAAAAAGATCAATGGGCCGGGCTCTTTCGTCCTTGTCATGGGGAACACGAAAACAGCCGCAATACCGGGAATAACTGCGGCAGGAGCAAGCGCGGAGCTTAACGTTTACACCCCTCCGCTCGACGCGGAACTTGTACACACGGGACGGATAATAACACTTGATGAAATACCTTTTACACCTCCTTTCATACCAACGCCGGGACTTATCACAAGGGCGGTCATCTCAATGTCGGACTTCAGGGAGTTCTATGTTGATGCCGGGATAGATGTTGCCCCTGTAGTCCCCCATTACAGGGTAGGCTTCGGGTCCGGAGGGGACATACGGACCGGAAAAGCCGTTTCCCGCGTAAAAGAGATCATAGAGAACGCGAAGAAAGTGGGAGCAGAAATAGCAAGCAAGTCCGAGTATATTGTAATAGGGGAGACCATCCCGGCAGGCACAACGACCGCGCTCGGAGTCCTTCTTGCGCTCGGGCTCGATATGAACGGGTACACGAGCAGCAGCATGAACACGAACCCGCACCAGCTGAAGACCTCAGTGGTCATGGAAGGCCTGAAGAACGCAGGCATAAACGGCTCATGTGATGCGATAAAGGCCATCGAGAGCATGGGCGACCCCATGATGGCAGCCACAATAGGCCTTTGCATCGGGGCGAAGGACGTGCCCATCATACTTGCCGGCGGAACGCAGATGGCAGCCGTGGCAGTACTGCTCTCAAAGATATACGACATCAGCAAGCTCAACATAGCGCTTTCCACGACGAGATGGGTCGCGCAGGATAAGACATCGAACCTGTTCGGTATCTTAAAACAGGCAGGCGTCGAGATCCCGGTCCTTATAGCCAGCCTATCCTTCGCAGGCACACAGTTCGAAGGATTAAAGGCCTATGAACAGGGCTATGTGAAGGAAGGCGTCGGTGCAGGCGGAATATCTGCCATAGCAATGGTCAAGGGTATCAAGAAGACCGATATAGAGCAAGCCGTAGAGAACATGTACGGCATGATGGTCGGCGGCAAGTAAAGGCTTATTTTAAGCCTTTTACACTTTTTTAGTATTTTTAAAGAATTATGTGTTTTACCATTTTTTATCGGACGTTTATCCCCGATTCTTTAAATTAATTATATAAAATTATATTTATATAGTATTTGACAGGTGAAGAGGAGGACGCAGCGGTGTTGGATACCTTTCTATTGTATGTGCTCGAATTTTTCGCGATCCTGATAGGCGTCATGCTGTTCAGAAAGTACATATACAGGAGGAAAACGCCTTTCGACCAAAAAGCCATATATAAAAGTGTGATGGCCGCAATATACATATGGACCATCTGGACCTGCATGGGGATTTTCGGCGTCGACCTCGGATTTGTCCTCGGGCTTATAGCGGGTGCGATCGCCGTGTATCTGCTCGAAGGGACTATCGGCTTTTTAAACAATGCCGGCTACTGATATCTTTTTAACAGGACTATGACCGCACCTATCGATAAAATCCATAATACCATCCCAAAGCCGGGGGTCTCTGCAGGCGTCGGTTCGGGAGTTGCCGTAGCGGATGGTTCCGCGGTTGCCGCGGGCGTGGGCATTAACGGGGCCGGAACAACATATACATAGTCAGGTATTGCGACGTTCGCCGTATAGGTTCCTTTCTCTACGTCCACCATGGCAAAATACATGTGCCCGTCTTTCTCTGCTGTCACATTATACTGTCCCTGAGGCACAAATGTGTACGTGTACGTGCCTATTGCCGCGGTTTTGCCATCATTCGAAAGCTGAGGGTTATCAGGTGACTTCAGGATCGCATTGTTGGCCGTACCGTTCCAGTGCCATAAAGTCACTACGGCGTCGGGCACACCGTTCCTGTTCTTATCTGTGACCATGCCGGATACTGTCCCCCATCCCACCACTCTCACAGTACAGGTATCGCTGATATCATGCTGGTACATAATGTGAGACGTGGCGGTTATGTTAACCGTGCCTACCGTGTTATTCGCGATGAGCAGGATCTTTGCCTGGCCGTTCTCATCGCTCGGCCTCGTCCGGTTGTAAGGCTCCAGTACGGCGACGGAGTCATTATCCGATGAGAAGACGACAGGTATGTTCGCCATCTTATAAGGCTTGCCGTTCAAGTATAGCTGGGCCGTTATGACCGATACGTGCATATTCTGTCCCGCGAATTCTTCGTAGGCAGTATAATTCACTGCATCCTCTACCGTAAAAGTACCTCCGCCATTGACCAGGATCACGGGAGAGTCATACTGCTGCGCCGCTGCCGGGATGATCCCCGCCATGATCAGCGCCGTGGCGAAAATAGCCATTATAAATGCCTTGTAATTCGGGGACATACTATGCAATTGATACTATATCCATGCCTAAATATTTTCCTCTGTCATATACGAATATGAAAGGATACATAGTCATTAGATCATGACTGCCGGAACAATTGATAATTTTTTATAGGATAACCCCAGTATCCTTCTTAATGATACATCATGTCGTAGCGGCGATGACTTCCATAGAGACGGCAAAAAGGCTGGAAAAAAATAAAAAAAAGCAGGTCAGGAAGTTGCCGAAAAAAGGCTCAAAAGGTAAAGAATAAAGAGTTATATACATGTCCCCTGCGGACCTATGAGATACCCGGGCCGAAAAGTGCCTTTTAACCCACCTTTTTTATGATAAATCGCCATTCTTTGAAATATTCTTGGATACTATATTTATATCTGGTATATTATACATACTATAAAATTGCTGGATATTCAGCTGGAGCATATGCTCCAGGACAACAGGTGATAGAGATGATGAGAATGGAAGCTTTTAAAACTGACGAACTTTTTCAAAAGATAAACACTCCGAAAGACGTCAAGAATATGTCTGACCTTGAGAAAAAGCACTGGCCCAGGATAGAATGCCCGGATGTTGTCGATGCAGGACAGCCGTTCGACGTTGTCGTAAATATCGGATCAGGCATCGACCATCCAAGTGAACAGGCTCACTTTATCCAGTGGATAGAGGTCGCCAGGGGAAGCTGTGACATCAGCCGCGTATACCTGGAGCCGGTATTCTCGCTGCCCCGTGTCACGTTCAGGATGAGGCTCAACAAGGATACGAGTCTCGTAGTGAGAGAAAGCTGCAACTTACACGGCATCTGGGAAAACAGAAAAGAGATAAAAGTAAAATAAAATTAATGTACGAACCATACATTAATTTTATTTTGTAGATACGATCTTTATAATATCGTTGTTCTCAAGCTCGTGCTTTTCCCCGAGCCTCATTTTCGTCCTCGCATTAACGCCGAACAGGAATGAGTCGCCGATCTGCGTATGTACTTTATACGCCAGGTCTTTGGCGTTCGAGCCTTTCTTTATCAGGAAAGCATCCGGGAGCACGTTGCCGCTCTTATCGGAGAATTTGCTTTCATCCTCGACAGGATAAGCGACTATATAGTCCAGAAGGTCGAAAACCACTGTATTAAGACATTTTTGTATACCTGTACCGCCGTTCTTAACGATGAAGTCCCTCATCTTATCCAGCGCGGCCTTCTGCGCAGCGTTCAGCTTTTCAGGGTTTAGTATCTTAAAGTCAGTATCTCCCGGGAGGTAGTCTATGAAGTTATTCTTAGCGGCCATCCTAAGCGCCAGCTCTATGCCTCCGCTGCACGGCACTACCTTATAGCCGTCCTTTTCAAGCCCCATGAGCTTCTTGATGTTCTCGGGCGGCGCTATGTCTGCCTTGTTCGCCGCGATCACCAGCGGCTTGCTGACATGCCTTAACATGTCAGAAAGGTCGATCATGTCCTGCTCGGTCCAGTTCACCACGGACTTGCTGTCAAGCCCAAGCTCGTGCAAGGCCTGCCTCGCCATGATGTCCGTAATGCCCAGTCCTGCGAACTGTTCGGCCACCACGTCCTCGATCCTGCCGCCGCCTGCTGATGTTGTCTTCCTCGATATTTTCACCCAGTTCTTGTTCAGGATGCCGTACATCCACATCGTGATCTCGTTCTCGAGGAACTTAATATCGTTAAGCGGGTCATAAGAGCCGACGGGTACAGGGTTGCCTTCGATGTCAGTGCTGCCCGATGCGTCTACGACATGTATGATAGCCTGGGCCTGCCTCATATCGTCCAGGAAAGCGTTACCAAGGCCCTTACCCTTGTGAGCTTCGGGGACGAGTCCGGCGACATCCAGCAGCTCGACCGCAATAAAGCGTTCTCCGTCAGTGCATTTCTGGCAGTCCGTCTTTAGCTCTTTACACGGACACCTGGTCCTTACATATGAGACGCCAAGGTTCGGCTTGATCGTCGTGAAAGGGTAGTTCGCGATCTCGACATCTGCGAGCGTCGCCGCCTTAAAGAATGTGGATTTTCCGGCATTAGGCTTACCGGCCAGAGCAATCATTATCGCCATAGTAAAACATCTTCTCTTAATTTAATCAATAACGTATTAATGTCGCATGAGTATTAATTACCATTTTGGTTGAACACAAAGACACGGAAAAAGTCTCAATATTTTCGAAGTCGATTAAGTCATAAGGTGTCAACAAGGCAAAAAGAATATATGACTAAGGCCTTGGTGCTTTGTCTCGTATTTTTTATTGTATATGTCATTTCATCTTCGAATAGGTCTACCACAAAGGTGAACAATGAACACTAAGGACTTTTTTAGAAGGTTAGCAAATACTTAAAAAAAATTTTGTGTACCTTACTTGCCTTCGTGCGCTTCGTGGTTAACAGTCAGTGTTCCTTGTTCGCCTTCGGGCCCTTGGTGGTTGAAAATTAGTGAACCTTTGAGCCCTTTCTAGTGAAAGAGAAGATATAATAAAAACAAGGAAGTAATGGGACACACTATCCAAAACATTGTTAAAATTCAAATTACCTGAAGATCTTTATGTTTTCGGGGAGATTATCCTTCAAACAAGAATTAATAAAGCTAAAAACGTAGAAAATAAGAGATCATGCTCATGCATGCCTATTCGCTTATACATATATCGATCTTTAGTTAAGTGATGATGACATAAACATTTTATATTTCTATGCTGATTTTATCGATGGCGTTCCAGTTGAAAAATTATCACGTTTTCAGTTATTTCCGAAAGATTGCATTGATAACTATCATATTATTGATCATTTTACCGGCCCTGGCCGGCGCAAGGAACACACCGTACCTGCCGGAATGCCCGGACTCGTTTAACACTTTAAGGTCAAGCGTTTTTGATGTTAAGTACGATCCTGACAAGGTCGATAATATAGGGTATATACTTGACCTGGCAGGACTGTCATACGACCAGGTCGCATGTTTCTTCGGAGGATACCCGTACAGGACCACCCTGGAGATAGCTTCAAGCCATGAGGAATATGAAGCCCTTTTAGGCATCGGCAACCTGTCCGTGTCGAGCATGGGCAGCGGATGGGGCGACGGGGACAACGGCATAATTGTGATAAAATCGCCGGACCAGGTCCCGGATTTTTTGACAGTGCTCACGCATGAGCTGGCGCATATCGCGCTGAGGAGCAATACGCCGGATTATAAGTATGCGATGCCCCAGTGGTTCGAAGAAGGCATAGCGGTATACGTCTCGAACGATATTTCAGAAGATAAGAGAAGAGCTTTTGAGAACATATGCAGGGAGGGAAGGTATATCCATATAGGCGAGCTTGAAAATATTCACAAGGGCTCCTACAAGCCTGACTCTAACCTCAACGACATCGGCATAGCGTACACCCAGTCAGGCATGGTCATCGAGTATATAAATGACACATATGGCAGGGATAGCATATATGAGATCATATACGACCTGGGATACTCCCGCGATGTTGACCTGTCTTTCAAAAAAGTGATCGGGAGGTCTGCGGAAGAGGTCAACTACGATATGTGGAGATCGGTAAAGGACGAGATGGACAGGCAGGACGGTAAGCTGCTGGAACAGAAGATCTATGGCTATGTGATCGACCATAACGGGAATACCATACCGAACCAGACAGTGTCATTCACGTCGGAAAGAGAAGGTTCCCCTGTCAAAGGAACGGTTTACACTGTCATGGCTGATGGCTCAGGATACTATGAGGTCGATGTCACCTACGGGCCTATCAAAGCATTTGCAGAAAAACAGGGATACGAGAGTGCGAACAAGGAAGTCATGCTGGACAGGGGTGAATCGCTGCTATTTAATATTACCCTTGACGGCTCGGCTGCCGAGGCCCGGGAACTGGCGAGGCTGAGAGCGGAAGAGGAAAAAAGAAATATCATACTGGTGAGCGCTGGAGCCTTAAGCCTTATAGTGATCTCCTCTGTGCTTGTTGTATGGAAAAGGTCTAATAAATAAGCAGTAATAGTACGGCCATCATAAATTAAAAAAGTTTAAATAGTTTGTATAGCGTATTAGTGTCGGCAATAGGCGAGACCGCATTATTTGCCGTGAACTTTTTATCGGGAAGCAGGGGTTGCCGAGTGGTCAAAGGCGCTAGATTCAGGGTCTAGTCGTGAAGGCGTTCGAGGGTTCGAATCCCTTCCCCTGCACTTAAAACATATAAGTTTTCAAAAGAGATAACTATTGTTTCTGCAAACAGGCTATACATACAGGCCTTTTCAGGAACTGTCTTAATACCGGTCATTCTCATTTAAGCTTCTATACGCCTTATCCTCAACGATGTAAATACGAGACCCGGTGAAAGGAAACATCTTTTTACCTGTGGAAAATGGCCTTTTCATGAATGACCTTAATCCTTTTCCGGAGTTATCCAGTATAGTATCTATCCTGTATATCCGATCATCATTTTCTCCCAGTATCACTAAAGATAACCTTACGAAAGAATAGGCAAGGAATATACAGGCAAGGCCGGAGATCAACAGGAATGCATTATTCAGGTCAATACTGGTGTCCTTTAAAATGATGAACAGGCATACAAGTGCAGAGAATGAGATGAACGTATAAATGGAGTACCTGAACTTACGTAGGAATCTACTCATACTACCCCCCTTCCTTATACAAACCATTATTTTATCTAACCAAGCAATTTTAGATATGCTGGTTAGTTTTTTATAGTGATCTAAAAAAATTAACGAGTTTTAGTAGAAAATTGTAAAGAATGTTAATATTGACCGTTACCGTTAAAATGTTAAACAGGAAAGCGGCTTGGTACAGTACCGGATGGCGACCCCCGATACTGTCGCCTTTACTGAACTGTTTTCGTTCATCGCACTAACTTAATTGATCTCAAGCCCGCCCAGACATCATAGATTTTCTTTTTACTTCCGTCCGCATTTTTTAAAGATATTGTCATGGTCTCAGGCTGGCTTGCGATAGCGGCCAGACCTTCTGCCGGCATTTCATGCAGGAACAGCCAGTTCACCATTTCGAGTTCATTATCTTTAGTCAGCTCTAAGAACTTGATTAAAAATCGCGCCTGCTCCTCTTCAGAGCTTTCCTTATTTTGTGACGAGACCCAGCCGATCTCCGTAAACGCCAGAGGCCTGTCTGTGTATTTAATTAACCTTGAATAATAATCCTCGGGGATATTGCCGGGATCGTCAAAATGCTGCCAGGGATAAGTGGTAAGACCTACAATGTCCGACCTATCGCTGAATCTGGTGAGCATCCAGTACTGGTCGTTATCTATCATATGGTTGTATGAGAATACGACAAAAACCTTTGTATTCGGAGACACCTCTTTTATGGCAGAGTAAGCCTCGTCATAAAGCGAAAGATAACTGTCAAGATCTTCCGGGTGCAGGTAAAAGTAGTCGTTTACCTCATTGCCGAGCGAAAAATACTCGGGCTTAAAATCCCTGGCGATATTTCTCGCTTCATTCACCCACATGCTTCTGAACACGGGGTCGGAAAGATCGGCTTTTACGCCTTCGGGAGCGTCGACGACATACTGCAAGCCTTTTCCGGGCATAGGTTCAATTGCGGCAAAGCTCAGTGTCACTACGGGCTTAAGGCCGTATACCCTCATTGCAGTTATGACTTTATTGTTTTTTAGCCTATCATATTCTCCTATGCCTGAAGGGTCCACCCAAACCATCGAGACTTCCGCCAGTTCCCCCGTTTCCCGGTAAGCGTCGTTCATATCCTCAAATGTCGTGGCCGGAACGTTCTTTGGTGTCGGCACGACGCCCAGATAAAAATCTCTCTCAGACAGGGGAAGCGAATATCCGCCATAAGTGGCTGGCGTAGCTGTTACTGATGCTCCATCATTTTGCGTACATCCGCTTAACATTAATATGGCAATTAATACCCCAAAAATTAAAAATGACTTAAATCTCATGCTTATAGACCATATTAAAATGTGATCAAGAGTATTTTATTCTAGCGATAAGTTGAGGATCCATTTACAGGATTTTGACCGGATAGCTGTGTTAAAAATTGTCCCCCTTAGTTTCCCCGGCCAATATAATCGATAATTGTCCCGGGTATTTCAACGAAAACTGTCAAAATATTATAAATAAAAATTAATAATACTACTATTAGGGCATAAGATGGTCAGATATCTAAACTGGTTCATTGCCGGGTTACTATTAGGATTATTGAACATTTTTTCCTATGCGGTAAAAAAACCGCTGGGAGTGTCCACATCATTCGTGACAGCGACCGGCGTCCTGATAAAAGCCGTGGATAGATCGCTTCTTGAAAAAAGCGAATACTTAAAGGACCATTCCACTATCGACTATCAGCTTATCCTTGTGGTTTTCATGGCCATAGGAGGTTATTTATCTTCATTGTTTTTCGGGAGAGGCTCCGGAAATGAGCGGAGGATTCGCTCTCCGGGCGGTATCCTGAGGCAGCTTTTAGGCGGTTGTTTAATGCTGTTCGGGGCCAGGATCGCGAAAGGATGTACAAGCGGGAATATACTCAGCGGCGTTGCGCAAATGGACGTTAGTAGCCTATGGTTTTCTGTAATGACGTTTCTAGCAGGGATATTGACTTTACGCTTTCTGGGGGATAGATGAGCATGAAAGACGCCGATACTAAATTACTGGCTGCCGTCACAGGATCACTGTTCGGAATAATACTTCAAAGGGCCGGCGCATCGAATTATGATAAATTAACGGGCATGCTCGGATTTTCAGACACCCATCTCCTGAAGATGATGATAACCGCTATAGGTACCGCCTCTGTCGGCATTTACGCATTAAGCCTTAAAGGTATTGAGCATTTTACCATTAAGCCTTTCAAGATATTGATGATGACCGTCGGAGGGCTGTTGTTCGGCACAGGGTTTGCTTTGAACGGATATTGCCCCGGAACAGGCATTGTTGCGGCTGTCGAAGGTAAAAAAGATGCGCTTATCGCCATGATCGGGGGAATTTTGGGCTCAATTGTTTATGTATTCCTTAAGCCATCGATAGATAAACAATTAAGTAAGCCCGATTACGGCAAGATCACTGTAGACGGTATCATTAAGCAGGATAAGATGATAACTGCATTAATATTCGGGGCGTCAATGATCCTGCTGGCATATTTCATCGATCTGGCGGAAAGATCGATAAAAAAATAAACAATATTAAGCCGTATCCGGGTCTTTACTGAGTGTGAAGAGGAATGCCTCAGGGTGACAGGGTAGTTATAGTATCTGTTTATAAGTATTCGGCCGGTTATTTTTTATCATCCATAATTTAGACAGCATTTATTCTAAGCATACAACAGTCTTGCAAAAATTTATTGGTCATAAATCATATGTTCTATATATAGAAACTAACGATAGGTACATATCTATTATATGCATACGGCTTAGAGGTAACATGCAGGAAGACATCGATAAGTGGCTAAAGGAGCTTAAAAAAGGCAGCACAAAGCTGGCAATTTTATCACTATTAAAATCCGGCGACAAATACGGGTACGAGATCATCCACCAGCTTGAAGTACTCACAAATAAGGTGGTGGTCATAAAGGAAAGTAACGCATATCCGGCATTGCACTCCATGGAAAGCGACGGGCTCGTGGAGAGTTACTGGAAGGATACTGAAGCGGGATTGCCCCCAAGAAAGTATTACAGGATAACGGAGAAAGGAGAATTACTGCTGAACGAAATGATCAAGGAATGGAATAGGTACGTCCAGGCCATGGATAATGTATGGGGGACATAATTATGCAAATAGACGAGGAAGCTAAAAAGATACTTGAAAAACGGATCTCAAAAGCTATCGACAGCATTGATATCCATAGCAATGAAAAACAAGAGATTGAGAATGAGTTACGCTCACACTTTTATGATGCCTCATTATCAAAAGCGCAGAAAAGAGGCTCGAACATTATTGAAAAGGTAGATGTTGATGCAGCTCTGGAAGAGTCAGACGACCCCGAGGATATCGCGGCAGAATATGTTAAATTACATGCGGATACCCTGGAAAGGGCGGGACTGCTCTCAAGGACAGCCGCGTTTTTTATAGACTTAATTATCGTAGTCGCCTGTGTCAGCATACTCATAGCCCCGATAGCAATTCCTTTAGGGATACTATCTTTTACTCCCGGGACTGGTTCCACAAGTATTATTGCGGTCACGCTATGGAAAGGATTGGGCATAGGCCTATACTTTAACGAGATACCCGGACTGACATATACGATAATATCGTTCATACTGGGTGCCGGCGCCCTGATAGTGTTCGTAACATATTTTGTCGTCATCGAGGGACGATACGGCTATACCCCCGGTAAAAGGCTGCTGAGGCTCAAGGTGCTGAAAGAGGACGGTACCAGGATAGGATATAAAGAGTCTATCCTGAGGAACCTGCCCAAGTTCTTCAATAACCTTATCCTGCTCGACGCCCTTATAATGTTGATCGTTTTCAGAAAAACGAAGCAGAGGGCATTCGATAAGATCGCCGGGACCATCGTCGTCCATGCAGGAAAGCCCTCCGATAAAAATATCGGGCTCTTTGAAGTCTGGAAACGCTAGACATCTATCCTGCAATCCATTTTTTATCTTTTTATTTCTGTATAATGTACAATATCGCTTTATTGCGAGCGTTTTTATTACTGGTTTCATTACCGCTTTTTTCAATGACCATCAGCCAATCAAAAGGTTTATATATACATAATCATACTATATACCTATGTAGCATATGTACATATAATGAATATGTGTACTGTGTTAGTGATAAAACGAGTAAACACGTAGATAACTGGATCCGCCAGTTAAAAAAAGGTAGTATGAAGCTCAGCATATTGTCGCTATTAAATGGCGGCGATATGTATGGATATGAACTGATCCGGGAGATGAAGACGAAGACGGAAGGATGCATATCATACAATGAGAGCAACACATACCCGGCGCTACATTCGGTGGAAGAGGAAGGGCTTGTCACCTGCTATATGAAAACGAACAGGGAAGGCCTGCCTCCGAGAAAATATTATCAAATAACTGAAAAAGGCAATCGGATCCTCAGAAATATGCTACATGAGTGGCGGAAGTATGTCATCGCTATCGACGGCATACTCGACATAAAAAACGAAAAACGGCCATAATGTCCATACAGGCCCGGAACCGATTCCGACATCAAATCCTCCTATAACCTCCCACAAAATAAAAAATACGGGCCTGTGTCGGACAAAATTTTAACGGGGCTATAAAATGATAAGCCAGACTATTATACTTTCAGGAAAGATCATCTTAATGATAGGCTTTTTTGCCTTTCTATACCTTATATTGAGAAAAATGGAAAGAGAAATGAGCGATATATGACCCGGGAAAAGGGGCGGCACAAGATGAGAACAGGATCACAATGTTTACTTAACATGGTACAGAGACCCGAAATTTATGAAGAGACGCTGATAGGATCGCAGGGTGTGCCCATAGCGCTTTCCATATGGAAAGGAAAGGAAGGATGGCCCTGTATCGTATTTTTACCCGCGACCATGACACACCCGCTATTCTATGAAGAATTACTGGATGGCATCTCAAGGGAAGGTTTCAACGTGATCGGCGTCCATTTCCAGTGTCATGGAAAAAGCCCGAGGGTAAGCAAGCTATATTCTTTCGACGACCTCGTCCAGAACGGAAAGGACGCGATCACATACGCTATCGACAGGTTCGGCAGCGACATTATTGTCATGGGCTCAAGCCAGGGCGGCATAGTCTCCATGGCACTGGCAGCATCGGACGATCGTATCAAGGCGGTCTTCCCGCATAATATCCTCAACCCGGAAATGCCCGAATCGATAAAGGTGACGATATTCCCGGAATGGCTTATGCCGGGTTACAGATATGTAACGATATGTATGGACATAGCGGCAAAATTCCTGCCGTATTTAAAAGTGCCCATGACATTTTACTTAAAGAATGACAGGGTCTTCAGGACCGAAGAAAAATTACGACAGTTCTATGAAGACCCGCTGGGATTGACATCTTATCCATTGTATTTTATGGCAAGCCTGTTCAAGGCGGACATGAGCGGCATGAGAACCGGTAAAATCAAATGTCCTGTTATAGTAGTGGCCTCGACAGGAGATACGCTTTTCCCGTTCGATTATACACAAAAGGTTTATGATATTATCAATGCTCCATATAAAGAAATGCTCGTTTTTGACTTGAGCCATCACCTCATATATAACGAATGCCTTGACGAGGTAATGCCTGCATTCATGTCAAAATTAAAAGAGATCACAGGTAGGGCCTAAAGCAAAGAATATAGCTAGGTAAACCGGTCCTGGTGTTAACATGAAATTATCGATAAAAAATGTAAGTAAACGCTATAAAGGTAACGTATGGGGATTAAAAGATTTTAGCCTTGAGCTAGGCCCTGGAGTCCTCGGGCTGCTTGGCCCTAACGGCGCGGGAAAATCCACCCTGATGCGTATCCTTGCGACTATCACTCAGCCTACCGAAGGAAATATCACCTGGGATGGCGTCGACATCTCAGGCTCTCCGGACACTATCAGGTCAGTGCTGGGATATCTTCCGCAGGATTTCGGGGTGTACCCAAACCTTAACGCTGTCGAGTTCCTTGAATATATGGCGGCCATAAAAGGCATTGATTCAAAAGCCGCGAAAAGCCGCATAGATGAGCTGCTGGACGTCGTGAACCTGGCTGACGCGAAAAAACGCCCGCTTGGAGGCTATTCCGGCGGCATGAAGCAGCGCATCGGCATTGCACAGGCTTTGCTCAACGACCCTAAACTTTTGATAGTCGACGAACCCACAGTCGGGCTTGATCCCGAAGAACGTGTCAGGTTCAGGAACCTTTTATCGGACCTCTCGGGAGACCGCATAGTCATCCTTTCCACCCACATAGTCTCTGACGTTGAGGCTACAGCTACCGGTATCGCGGTAATAAACAAAGGCTCCATGCTCGCGAACTATTCTCCGGAAAGCATGTTAAGCTCTATCGAAGGAAAAGTATGGGAGACAGCCATACCCAGCTCGGAGCTTAACGCCCTCAAGCAAAAATACCTGATAAGCAGCACGATACGTCGCAGCGACGGAGTGCGTGTCCGCGTAGTATCTGATGATAAGCCGGGCATCGACGCGATAGAAGCCCAGCCGACGATGGAGGACGCTTACCTTTATTTGCTCTCGACCAGCCGGGGCGGTAAAGAATGAGTGCATTAAAAGAGATATACCATATCGCAAGGGCGGATTTTTTAGACCGTGTCAGAAGCTACGGCTTCATCATAGTCTTACTTATCACGATAATGGGTGCGTACGTCTTTATACCGCCTACCGACGCGAACTATATTACGCTTGTGATAAGTGACACCGGCGCATCGGACCTTTTAAATGGCGGCAGTGATGACAGCAAGCCGCACGATTATTATCGGGGCATCTATAATTCCGCCTGGATAGGCACGAATGTGGCGATCCTGACGATCATACTTCTTTCGCTTTTCGGGTTTTACCTGGTAAAGAACGCGGTGGATAGAGACCGGCGTACAGGCGTGGGGCAGATCATAGCCGCATCGCCCGTTACTAAAACGAGGTATATCCTTGGAAAAGCATTGAGTAATTTCTCAGTGTTCTCGGTAATTACTTTCATAATGTTCTTAGGAGCCATAGGCATGCAGCTATTAAGAGGCGAAAGCAATGTCATCGACCTCTGGGCTCTTGCGTCTCCTTTCCTGTTATTATTGTTGCCGGGAATGGCTTTAATAGCGTCAGTGGCCGTGTTTTTTGAGTCCGTACCCATACTCAGGGGAGGACTGGGGAACATAATATATTTCTTTATCTGGATCGCCCTTATCTCCACTTTGCCGGTGACTGTAATGCTGACCGAGCAGTCAAGCAATGAAATATTGATGTTCGGCGACATTTTCGGGTGGAGCATACCGCTGGCGAGCATGAACCAGGCCATAGCTGCCATGTATCCGGGCTTTGGCTCCGGGTCGGTCTCCGCGGGTTTCCAGATCTTTGAGCCGCCCATATACACTTTTCAATGGTCGGGAACGGAATGGTCTCCGCTTCTACTGCTGACAAGAGTGTTCTGGCTCCTGGTGGCGGGCCTTGTCGCCATAGCGGCATCCGTCTTCTTCGACCGTTTCGATACGGCAGCCATTTTAAAGAGCAAAAAGAACAAAAAGGGCACCGTCGAAATTGAAGAGCCAAAAGAGCATGTAAAGAACGTGAAGGAACTGCGTTTGAATACTCTTCTTCTGGAGAATATCAGGTTTGGTTTTTTGACGATACTGGCCGCGGAGCTAAGGCTGATGTTAAAAGGCCAGCGCTGGTGGTGGTATACGGTATCGGCGCTTTTGATCGTCACAGGCCTGTTCCTGCCGCTTGACGTATCGTTAAAGTTCATATTACCGGTCGCGTGGGTATGGCCGATACTGATATGGTCATCGATGGGGACCAGAGAGAATATCCATAATACCTCCCAGCTAGTATTCTCAGCTCCGAACCCGGTCAGAAACCAATTACCAGCGACCCTGCTTTCAGGCATTATCGTAGCCATGGTACTGGGAAGCGGCGTCCTGTTACACCTGATAGCCGCAGGAAGCTGGATGAACGTTCTTGCCGTTCTCGCAGGGGCCGTATTTGCACCTTCTATGGCGCTTGCCATGGGCGTCTGGACCGGCAATAACAGGCTTTTCGAGATAATTTACCTGCTGGTATGGTATACAGGCCCGGTGAACGGTGTTAAATACTTTGATTTCCTGGGGACGACCGCAAGAAGCGTCGCCATGGGAATACCGGTATATTTCCTCGCCTTCACAGCCATACTCATGATACTTGCCGTGATTGGACGGAAAAGACAGGTCGGGATGTGACCGGTAAATATTTTTTCCGACAATGATCACAGGATCAATAATATGGCGGTAAAGAGCACCGTCAGTATAATGAATATTTGATCCTCTTTTTTTAACGAGATCTCCCGGAATATAGTGGGCTTTTTCGTATACCCGAAACCTCTCGACAGCATGGCTTCCGAGATATTTTCGGAACGATTTAGAAGACATACCACGGTAGGTATGAACAACGCCAGCAGCTTTTCATAATTCTTAAAAATATTACCTTTATCGAACTCAAGACACCTGGAACGCTGGGCATCCATGATGTTTCTGACATCACTGCCCATATAGGTCATGGACCTGAGAGCAAGCCCCAGCGAGAAAGAAACGGTATATGGGACATGTAGTTTCCTGAGCCCTTTTACGAAATCTTCATACCTTGTGCTCATTATGAAGAGCATCGACACGCCGACGAAGTTTAGAAGCCTGAATCCCATGGCAGTGCTGAATAAAAGGCCCCCATACGTGACCTCCGGATGTAAGAACAGGATGTCGCCGGAAAATATTACCGGGCCGTATGACACCCTCGGAAATAACGAGTCCAGGACCAGGACAAGCACCAGGAAAATGGCGAATTTCCTTAACATTTTTAGCCAGTATCTCAACACTCCGGAAAACGCCGCGACCAGTACCAGCGACACAAATAACAGTGCCATTGGAAGAAGATCGATGGTAAGGAGCGAGATACAGGTGATCAGCAGAACAGTAAAAAATTTTGTGCGAGGGTCCAGCCTGTGTATGAACGTGTCTGCCTCGACATAACTAAGGACCGGCCGGCGTTTTTTCATGCCGCCAAAAGGGTTTTTATTTTGACCCGGTTTTGTAGAACGATCTGTGTTAAGCCCGAACATTATAATGCCCTCGTGAACTCTTCCACATTAAGTATACGTTCCATGCCCATCCTTATGCCGATCTCCGTCGCCTGAGGCAAATGAAGAGATGCCTTACTAATCAATTCCCGGGAGGTAAGTATGTCCCTGGTGTGACCGTCAGCGATCACATAACCCCCTGACATCAGTATGACCCTTTCGGCATTTGCCGCCGCGAATTCCACATCATGCGTTATGACGATTATGGACTTACCCTTACCCTTCAAAGCTCTTACCATTGCAGCCAGGTCATCCTTATGACCTTTATCAAGCCCTAGAGTTGGCTCGTCCATGACGATGATATCAGGCTCAAGCGTCAGAATGCTTCCGATGGTCACACGCTGCTTTTCTCCGCCGGATAAAAGATGAGGCGAGGAAGACATGCCGAGCATATCCAGTCCAAGAGCTCCGGCCACATCGTTCACCCTGCGATTAATATCGATCTCCGGCAGCCCGACATTTTTAGGAGCGAAAGCCAATTCGCCATAAATGGTCTCCTCAAATATCTGGTAGCTTGCGTTCTGGAAAACAAGACCGATCTTTTTTGAGATCTCCGCTATCGTCTTATTTTTTATATTATCCCCTTTGACAGTAACTTCGCCGCTATCAGGCCTTAAAAGCCCGTTCATATGTTTCACGAGAGTGGTCTTCCCGGACCCGTTACCGCCCATGATCATGGCGATCTCGCCTGGATAAAAGTCTAAAGACACACCATTTATCGCATTATGCTTTCTCCCGTGATATTTAAAATACAGGTCTTTTACCGATACGACTGGCAAGGGCCTGTTTATCTCCCTGTCCTGCGTATACGACCCGGATATGCCATTTAAGTTGATGCCGGACACGGATGTATCAAGTGAAAGGCCGAATCTCTTTGAAAACCTCACAAGAGGCGGCTCCCCGATACCCATGCTTAAAAGGTCGTTCGTGAATACATCTTTAGGATGGCCATCAAATATTATACGGCCTTCGTTCATGACTATCAGCCGCTTCATGACATCGAGAAGCCTCTCTATCCGGTGTTCCACCAGTATGACGGTGATGCCGTGGATCTCGTTAAGGTCCTTCAATGTCTTTATAAGACTAAAAGCGCCGGCAGGGTCGATCTCGGAGGTGGGCTCGTCCATGACGAGGATCTGCGGCCTCATCGCCATAGCCGAAGCTATAGCGACTCTCTGTTTTTCTCCTCCGGACAGGTCATCGACGGGACGGTCCCTGAGATGTTCGATGCTGACCGCTGACAATGCGCTCCGGACTCTTCGCTCGATCTCATCGCGGTCCAGGCCGAGGTTTTCAGGCCCGAAAGCCAGCTCGGACTCCACATTATTAGAAAAAAGCTGATTGTCGGGGTTTTGAAATACCATGCAGACGTAGGGCGCGAACTCATACACCGGGTGTTCGACCGTATCCATACCGCATACATTTACGGTTCCTTCGAATATCCCCTTCGAGGCCTGAGGAATGAGGCCGTTCAGACACTTACAGAGGGTTGATTTTCCGCAGCCGCTTGTCCCGGTTATGACTACAAAATCGCCCTTTTCGATGTTTAAAGAAATATTATCAAGGGCTTTTTTGCGGCCGTTTTTTGGCGCCTGTTCATAGAGGAAAGATAGGCCGCTAACTTCTATCAGGCGTTCTCTGTTCATTTTTCCTGATCACACCAGCCCTGTATAGCCTGTTCAAAAGTATCGATGCTATCAGGCCGCCGAGTCCCCCGAAAATAAAGTGGGAGACCGATGCAAGGCCTATACCCATCAGGATAAATGAGGCGGGTACGCCCAGCATAACGTCCACATAGTAGTTGACGACCATTTTTGAGAGATTCCCGGCTGCGCCTAACATGATCCCTACAATTGGGTTTGTAAGATGACCTTTGAATACCTGCCCGAGCACGTCTATGGTGATCCCCATGGTGAGATATTTAAAAAAGTCAAATATCCCTGAGTCGCCCATGCCCAGGAAAGCTGCGAGCACGCCTGATATGAAGCCGATATACGTACCCGAGCCGGGGCGGGATACGATCGCTACCCCAAGGATTATAGGTATGACCCAGAATAGCCCGCTCTTACCCGGAATGTGCATCGGCACCCTGAGGTATACGCGCAATATGAACACGAGCGCGCCCAACAGCGACAGTATCGTGAGCTCATAAAGGGAAAAATATGTTTTTCTCATGGTGCCACGGTCGGATCATCCTGTATCTTATATTGCCCCTGCCTTGAGCTTTATCTGGAATCCGTCGGGTATCGTACCATTCACGGCCACAAGGAGAATAATGTCGTCAAGACCCCGGTCGCCCGAGTATGTTATATAGAAAGTTCCCGAAAGGTCACCGGTACTGGTTACCTGTCCGCCGAATACCTCGGCGTCGTTCGTGACATGAAGGTTGTTAAGTCCGCCGCCCGGCTTCTGGAACTTAATGAAGTAAGTATCGTTACCCTGATCGTCGTATCGGGCACCTTCGTCGTTAACGACCTTTACGTACACATTATTATTTTCTTCCAGCGATTTAGCGGCCGCCTGAGTTCCGCTGCCTGAGACGGTACCGCTTACCAGAAGACAGCTGCTGTCCACATTGTTGGTCCATGATATCCCGCCTGAAGAATAGCCGTATGCATGGAACGCCGCGGTCCCTGCAAGGTCTTTTATGCCATAGTCGACCCTTATAGTCCTTGACTCGGAAGATATGCCTGCGGAAGTGTTCAGGTCAACGAACATTAAATAAAAATCACCGCCGCCGTCAACATTCTGTCCCGGGACTATGGGCAGTTTTGTGTTATAGGGTTTCCATGCCTGAGGACCGTATATAAGGTCATTCTTATCGAAAGACTGGTCCAGCGTCCAGTTTACATTCGCTACGTCGGCGACCTGGCCATCATCCGATGCCTGACCCCCGCTATTGTTCGAGGTAAAATACTGTAAAGCCACCATCGCAGCCAAAAATATGATTATTATTAATACGCCTGCAATAAGTTTATTTTTGATATCCATCTTAATCCCTCTTTAAAGCGACCAGCCTGCCGTCACACTCATCGACGAACAGGACCGCTTTACCCTGCACAAATGAAGGGGTTTTCGACTTCCCGACGTCAATGTTGCCATCTGTCAACACCCTGCCGTCAAGTGTCATAATGTGGTCGATACCTGCACAGAGGATATCCCGGACGTTCAGGACGCCGGTAAGATCTCTGTTCCCCCCTTTTAGCAGGAATCTTCCGTCATTCTTAATTGCCGCAAGTCCGATGCCTGCGACGGCCCCTATGACCCCGCCTTCGGTGCCTCCAAGCCCTTCCAGCCTGATACCGGCGTTTTTAGCGACTTTTCTTGCCCGGTCCTGGTTCAGTACGATCTTCTTCGCATCGATACCGAATGCAGTTACCCCATATGTGACCTGGTGACTTGAGGCGATAGCGATACCGGGATCGCTCCCTTCGACAAAGTCAGACAGCATCAGGTCTTTTGCCGTGTCGAAAATATCATCCATCTCTGCCTGATGGCGATCCTCGACGTGAATAACGGCACAGCTGTTATGGGATGTGAACGGTATGCTCTCATGCACGTAGAGCTGATGCCGCGTTACTCCGAATATGCCGTATCTTTTTGAAAGCTCTCCGGCAATCTCCCTGGCCAGCCTCCCGGTTCCCCGGGATTCAAGATTATCCGTATCATCTATTGCAAGATATATCGTAGTACATCACACCCATGTCAATCGTTTTTGATTACATTTTACTGGTATTGTAAAATAACATATCTACTTAATCAGTATAAATATAGTTTGCTGTTTAACCTGTCACCATACGGATAAATTACAAAATATTGAAAGACCGAAATAGTATTATATAAAAAACCAGGGTATAGAAAAATACATCCTGAGTGAGATCATGCTCGATAAAAAGACCATAATATTTTCATTAGTATCATTTGCCCTGTTCATGGACATGATGGTATACGGGCTCATCATCCCGGTAGTTCCATCATACTCACTGTCACTTGGAGCGGACGAGCTGATCATCGGGATAATATTCGGGGCGTATTCAGCCGCATTACTGATCGCAGGCATCCCGTTCGGCTTTTTAGCAGACAGGATCGGAAGACGGCCTTTATTGATATCAGGTATGCTCCTGCTGGCACTGTCAACTGCCATATTCGGACTGGCGAGCGACATCAACATTTTGATAATCGCGAGAATAGTCCAGGGCATCTCGGCGGCCGCCACCTGGACTGCAGGGCTGGCTTTGCTGGCAGACACGTTTGACAGGTCGGAGCGCGGCCAAAAACTCGGGCTGGCGATGTCGATGAACGTTCTGGGAGCACTGACGGGGCCGGTCATCGGAGGATTGATATTTGATAATCTTGGCTATACGCCAACTTTCCTGATACCGTCTGTCATGGCCGCTGTAGCGGGAGTATTGTTCTTTGCCATACCACATGAAAGCAGGAAGAATCCATCCTTCAGTCCTTTCGAGATTTTACGCAGGCCGAATGATAAAGCACTGCTGCTCGTACTGGCAGCCATCAGCATCGCAGGAGCCGCGACATTCGGCATAATCGAGCCATATATGCCCGTATATTTTTATGAGAAGTTCTCGGCCACGCCTACAGTGATAGGCCTCATGTTCGGATTAATGGCATTCCTGAGCATGATAGCCCAGCCATTAGCCGGAAAGATATATGATCGCAGGGGCGGCGGGATGATGATACCGGCCGGAATGATGCTTACGGCAGCGATCATAACAGCTTCGACTTTAATGCCCTCTATCCTGCTTACCGGATGCATATTTTCACTGCTCGGAGTGACCACGGCAATCGCACTGATGCCTATGCTGCCGTTAATATCGGATCTCTACGGAGGAAATGAAAAGGATAATTCATACGGCCTTATCTACGGTGCATACAACACGTTGTTCTCGATCGGCCTGGCGGCCGGGCCGTTCATAGGAGGGATATCCATATCATTTTTAGGTTTTCCCCATACCTTGTACGGATTTTCGCTGGTGCTGGTGATCGCGGGTGTTATCGGATCCATATATTTTAAAAAGCCAAAAATGAAAAAAACAGGTCAATAAACCTGCACATATTTGCCCTTTATCTCTGATATAACTAAAAAATCACAGGCATCTTCCGAGGACAATATATCGCTGCTCAGGTATTCCGGCCATGCGGCGCTCACTGTCGAGCAATTAAGGCCTTTCCTGACGGCGAGCTCCCGGATAGTGTCAACATCCTCATCCATTCCATCATAAACCGGGATGACTATAATATCTCTGTCCCGTAAAAAATACGTCCGCATATCGCCATACCTGTGCCTGATATAATTGAACATCTGTACGGCGCTCATCGGGCCGTCCGGCAGACAGGCATCGCATACCATGAAGCATCACTTTTTATCGGCACTCTTGAGCTCAAGAGTATATAAGAATTCGTCGGACCGCAGGTATTTGATCGCTATGGTAATAGGATTCTTACCCCTGCCCTCCCCATACTCGTAGGCGGGAAAAATATTCCCGTCCTCGATCCTGAACATTCCGGAACCCAGCATCTCCTCGAGAGCGCCGCCCTCAAGACATGACCTGTGAAAGCCCCAGTTCACGAAAGGATAGTATCTCTCGCGATAGAAAGGGACAAGCTCGTCTCTCTTGACCGTACCGTCACAAATTAGACAACGAACCCTGGGAAGGTACGTATCGCTGTTTAAAAAGACACTATCCCCGGATATGGAAACAGCCCCCTCTTCGCTGATCTCTTTTAGGTTACTGATAGCATCCTCTTTTGTGAGCGACATTGACTCCAGGAAACCTGTCACTTCTTCAATATCAGCTATGTGGCCTTTCTTAGAATGTAAGAACTCTATGACTTTTTCTTTAATATCGCCGACGGATCCGGAACTCAAATTGCCATCACAATAAGTCAGATTGACAGCTTATTATTTAAAATCAATGTAAAAGGAAAAATAAAAAAGATAGGATCAGTCGCCTGAACACTCGTCACAACCGCATTCTATCTCGCCCAGCTCGACGTCGAACACGGCTATTCCGGCATCCCTCAGTATGACCTCTATCTCGTCCCTCACGTCCCTGGCATCTTCCTCATCGATGCAGGTGATGGTGGCCTCGATCACTTGCTTCCTTGTCGGGATGTCATAAGAGAGGTCATCGATCTCAAGCTCTATATCACCGATCGTGATATGTAAGTCTTCGGAGACCGCGGGCATGTCCGTAGTAAATCCCATAGGGTATCCCAATACTTCTTCTGTACCCTCTATCTCGAATAACAGTATTACATCAGTAAGCATGTATATAACCGGTTAAACTCTGTATGCAAAGTATTAAAGGATAATGGTATCACGTCACCGACCTAAATTATTTGAACTATCAAGGATAATCTGATGTGACCGGATGAACGGAAAAAGGAAAGGGTGCCAGATGACAGGGAATGTACTTTCTTATCAGGATTTTAAATGCCGCATGTGCGGCTTATGCTGCAAAAGACAAAAAGTTGTGCTGCTGACGGTCTATGATATATTTCGCTTATCAGGACATCTGGGCATTAAGCCTGAAGAGTTCTTTAAAAAATATTGCATCAAGTCGGATAAGTTTAACGAGGAAGGAAGGCTGAGGATCTTTTTAAGGTCTCAAGGCGGATGCCCGTTCCTGAAGGATAATATGTGCTCTATCCATAGCGTCAAGCCCATGGTCTGCTCTCAAAACCCGTTCTATTATCTGGAGTCGTCGCTTGCCGTTTATAAAGTATTCAGTATCACCCAGGACGAATGCATCATAAGCGAATTGCCATACGATACTATGACGAAGGGAGATACGGAACGCCTTATAGATCTCGAGATCCTGGTCAACATAACTGACGAATATATGGAAAGGCATAAAAAGTTCAGCGAAGCCACAGCACGGGAATATTTTGAAAGGTCCCGGGACGCCATAGCCGATGAAGCCCGGCGAAGCATCACATATGCCACATTGCTGGACCAGTCTATAAGAAGGGAGGACATGTGCAGGAACGACCCGTATTACAAGGGCTCTACCGGCATGTACCTTAGCGGCTTCTATAAAATGCACCTTGAAGATGCAGGGAAAGAAAAAGCCGGAAGCGATAAGGTATTTGCGTTCCAGCCATCTGCGCTCGGGACCGTTGACGGCCTCGCCACCCTTGTCCTTTTTGACGATGACTATAAGAGCGTCAAAAGGATGTTATCAGGCGGAGATAACGGCGATATTAGCGTAAAAACCCTTATGCATGAGGATACGGAATACGTGACAATGACGATAAGACCGGCGACAAATGATATTACCATCGTTACTTATTATTATATTGATAAGAAAGAAAAGCCGCATATTCAATCGCCACCGGGAGAGATATTGCTTAACATCAGGAACGGTAAAGGGAAAAGTTTCATCTACCGGGGCAGAGATAAGGATGGCTGGCTGAAAAAATAACAGCATCAATAGATCAGCAGGTAATACGGGATGAAAATAAGATATACGAACCTTGTAGGGCTATTATCGCTACTGGGTACGATTATAGGCCTGATATTAGCGGGAACGCTACATGAGAGCAGTTCTTTGTTAGCCGCGCCTTTTGTACTACTGGCGATCGCTTCTTTCTTTATTTTCTTGAAATTCCTGTACCACTTTTTAAAATACAGCCCCCTGGGAGACATACCAGACGAAGAGGCGAGAGAGGCGTACATGGATCATGATGACTTTCCGCCAGAACAGGATAAAAATAAGTAATGGTCTTTTCTTATGCGATAGTGCCGGCTAAGACCGGTAATACTATCAGCGTATAAAAACCCGTATGGAACAGGATAGGGCCGATAATGCTGTCATTCTTCACTGTGACCCTGCCCCAGTAGTATCCCAGGCCGGCTGCTGCGACCAGTGCAAAAATCGTTATGATCATATCCTGCGTCAGCGTGAAAGCTATAAGCGCCTCAAACACGGCAAAAACCCCTGCCTGGATCACGATGGCCGCATCTTTTTCGACGACATCTAATAGTCTTGACAACAATAATCCCCTAAACCATATCTCCGCGGATATAGCTCCTGCAGCGCTCAATAATAAGACAGCTATCGCAGTATCCGGGCTTGCCGAAAGGAAGGATAGCCCCCCGCCATAAAGGAAAAGCTGTGCCGCGATGAATATGACGCCGCATATTAAAAGTCCTGCGACGCCGACCTTAATGCTTTCCAGCATATTTCCTGCTTTTATGAAGATGTCCGACATGCGGTCCTTTTCAAAAAATAACAACATGGCTATGAGCATCGCCGAAAGCACAAGATATGCAAGATTATAATACATTATTCCCGTTATGCCTTCGAAAGCTGCCGGGCTTAATATTCCGGCCATCTTACCCAGGCTGATGACCAAAGGAGCTGTGGACAGGATAAGGAAAGCGTCGATCACCTTCGTAAAAGGCTCCATGCGCTTCAATGAAGTGCGTACGGCATATGCCAGTATAGCGAACATTATGAATGAGAATATTTCCAGTATGAGCGAGTCATCGCCGCCCCCGATAGCGCCGCCGATAAGAAAAAGCAGGTATAGGGAGACCAGCATCGAAGTTATGATCATCTCCGAAGGAACAAAATGGCCTGCTATATTCATCCCATAGAAGTCGTCCGGACTTTTTGATTTTCTCCTGCCTTTTACGTAGCCGCTCATATTTCTTCATGAATGCTATGCCTTATAAAAAGCTTTACGGATGAAAAGTGGCAAGGAGCCCGGAATGGATTAAAATCAAAATATAATAAAAAAGAAAGGTGGATGTTATTAATCCACCTTGAGCTTGCTAACCTCTGCCTTAAGCTCGTCAGCGATCTTGCTGAGCTGCTGGGACATGTTAGCGATCTCTTCCATCGTCGCCGTGCTCTCTTCAGCAGATGCGGACACTTCCTCGGTAGATGAGGCGCTCTCTTCTACGACAGCGCTTATCTGCTCTATGGACTTGACTACCTCTAACGTGTCGCGTACCTGCTTCTCAGTGGCTGTGGATACGCCGTGCGCAATGGTCGCGGTCTCATTTATGAGATAGGATATCTCTTCAATGGACTTCAAGGCCTTGGCGACCACGTCGCTTCCGGAGGACACTTCATCAGTGCCGCGATCCATCGATTCTACAGCCATGTCCGTCCTTTCCTTGATCTGGTTGACAAGATCGGATATCTGTTCGGTCGACTTTGCGGCCTCTTCGGCCAGTTTCCTGACCTCCTCTGCAACTACGGCGAAGCCTCTTCCGGCCTCTCCTGCCCTGGCTGCCTCAATGGCCGCGTTCAGTGCGAGCAGATTAGTCTGGCTTGCTATCGATGTGATGACATCCACTATCTTTCCGATCTGCTTGGACTTCTCGCCAAGGTCCTTGACGATCTCTGCAGAGCCGTTCACTGACTTCTGGATATCGGACATCTTCGAGATAGCCACGTTAGCGGCTTCTCCGCCGGCACGGCTGGTCTCGGACGCTGCCTGAAGAGCTTCTGAAGCCTTTTTAGACGAGTCTGACATATTAGACGATTCAGTGGATATGCCCCTGATCAGGCGACTGATCTCATCCACCTGCTGCGCCTGGCTCTGGCTTCCGCTTGCTATCTGCTGTATGCTTTCGGATATCTGCCTGGAGGACGTCATCGCCTGGTTCGTCGAGGAAGACACCTGCTGTGAAGCTTTTGCGACACGGTCAGCTATCTCGTTAGCCTTTACGATTATGGCGTTAAGGTTAGCCTGAGCATCTTTCTCCTTTGTGATGTCGCGGGCGATAATGCTGAGACCGGTAGTGTTGCCGTTGGCATCCTTAATGATCGTGCCGTTAATGAGCACTGGCAGGTATTTGCCGTTCCTTAGCGATATTGAGTCATCAAGGCCGAGAATGTCCATGCCGGTCCTGAGAGCGTCAATTAGCTTGCCGCCATTCTTCTCCAGCTTTGTAATATCGGTCAACCGCTTTCCGGCCATTTCGGAAGCCGAGTAACCTATATAGTTCTGGGCAGGCTCGTTGGTATATGTTATATTGCCATCTTTGCTGATCACAACATGTATGTCCTTGATGCTCTTGAGAATAGCCTCGCTGTAGGTGGCTTTCTCCCTTGCCTCTTTCTCTGCCTTTTCGATCTTGACCTTGGCGAGCTTTGACTCGGTGATGTCCTGAAGCAGCTCCATTCCACCCACGGTCTTACCATGCTGGTCCTTTACAGCTGTCGCATCGCATGAGAAGTCGATGACCTTTCCGCCCCTTAGAGTTATATTACCCTCGGCTCCCTTCAGGTCGCCCTCGCGCCATGCACGTTTCAGCATACACTGCTCTGTATGGCACACAGGCGTGTTGAATACGTCCTTACATTGCTTGCCGATAACATCTTCGCGGCTGAATCCGGTCATCTCGCTGCAGGCATCGTTAAAGTACGTGATCTTGCGGTCCATGTCCGTGACGAACATCGGCGTCCTGATACCTTTCAGGATAGATTCGTTAAAGGCGATCTTTTCCTTGATGTTGGCTACCATCTTCTTTACAGCATCGGTAAGTTCGCCTACTTCGCCGCCTTTTGCCCCTGTCTCGACAGGAGTATCGAGATTGCCTTCCGCGACACTGTTCGCTACTACGACAAGCTTATTGATCGGCCTGGTGACACGGTTCACTATCAAGAACCCGACAAGGACTGCGATAATGGATATTACAGCGCCTATCATAAGCGACTGCATGGTCATGTTGTTCAGCTGTGCAAGGCCGGGGCCGATGTCGTAGCCGACGAAGAGCATTCCCACGGTCTTGCCATCCGCGTTCTTTAAAGGCTCGTAGTGGACATAAAGCTGCAAGCCGTTTACGGTGATTATGTCCTCGAACTTTTGGCCGTTAGTTATAACGGTGGACACGACCTGTTCGCTTGCCTTTGTACCGATGATCCTCTCCCCTTTATCATTCTTTAGAGTGGTCGATACGCGGGTGTCTCCCTGGAAAACAGTACAGTATGAACCGCTGTGGCCCGAGACGTAGTCTACTACCGAGAACTCGTTGTTTAATATCTGCGCCGTGTAGACCGAACCGATGATAATGCCGTTTTCATCCTTTACCGGCAGGCAATTGATCATCGCAAGACCGTCCGAGGTCTTAGTCGCTGATATCATGTTCTCCAGATTGTTCGCCCTGATCGATTCGGCAGGGATCAGGTCAGTCACTGCGTACTCTTTACCGCTAAGTGCCCCGAGTATATGAGAGTTTGAAGTGACGTCACCGTGATTGGTTGACGCTGACCTTGCCATTACTACTGCTTTTTCATCCGTTATAGTGATAACATGCATGTATGAGTTCTTTTTAGAATACTCGTCTATCAATTGCTTTAATGTCGTCGCATCATCATTCTTTAAAGCATTGACTATTCTCGGATCGTTCCCGATCTTTACGGAGGAAATAGTGGCGCGGTCCAGCTGGGACTTATAGGCCTGTTCGGCCATGACGTATGCGTCGTCCGTCTTATCCTTAAAGTTCGCATACTTATCCGCGCTGATCGTACTGTTCGTGTTATAGCTTAATACTATTACAGGTACTATAGCTACAATCAATACAAGTGCTAATAATTGTATAGAGATACTTCTGAAGTCCAGTTTTTTCAACGAGGAAACCCTCCTAGAGTAACCGTTATAATACGAAAAAATAGAAATGAGATTAAATATAATTTTTGTACATATTATGAAAATTAATAATTGAAGTTAAAAATTCGTAATGACAGATTGATAAGTGGTTAATATATCAGTATAAAGTCATTCGCATATCGTGAAATCATTAAAGAATATCACATATCACGATCGAAACTTGCTTAAAAACTGGTAAAATGACTTTTACAACACTATCGTATCATTCATGATAAAAAACCGAAAAGTATATTGAAAGAGTTATTGAATATTTTAAAAATCATGTCACGCATTAAAGGCCTCATTTTCGATCTTGACGGCACCATTATCGATAATGACGAAAGGTACATGGAGCTTATGCTGTCCCGCGTCGGCAAGGAGCTGGGCCGCAGCCTGACTCTTGACCATGCAAGGCAGCTATGGTACTCCATGAACGCCGTATCAAGGGACGAGGTAATATCAAGATGGGGCCTTGACCCTGACGAGTTCTGGGCGATCTTTAACACATTTGAAAACTTGCAGGAAAAGCTGAACAGTACCTATCTTCATAAGGACGCCCCTTTTCTTAAAAGTATAGACTTGCCTAAGAGCATAGTCACTCACACCACATATGATCACACGGATAATCTTTTAAAGCTCGTAGGCATGAGGGACCTTTTCAACCCGATAATCTCCTGTACCGAAGACCTGGGATTTAAGCCGTCCCCGCTCCCCCTTATACATTGTGTCGTAAACATGAAGCTAACCGTTGACGAGGTCATATTCGTCGGCGACACCATCTCCGATATGCTCGCTGCCAAAGACGCAGGTATAAAAAGCGTTTACATAAACCGATTCAAAAGGCCGATAGACTACAAGCCAGACTATGAGATAGATAGCCTGGAAAAGATAGCGGAAATAATAAAATAGCGCTATTTACAGATCAAGACTTTTTTCAATTGAATTTATTAATAATCTTTATAGCTTCAGCCGCGTTCGGCGAGATGTTTAGGGTTTGCCCGCAGCGAGCGAACGAAGTGAGCGAGCGAAGGGATGCGTAGATGGCAGGGTAATGAGCGCGGCGTCAGTCCGCGCTGCTTAGGGCTTGCGAGCAGAACTCGGCGAAGCCGGAGTTCTGCGGGGTGCAAGCCCGGCCCTGACATCGAAGCACCCTAAACACCGAGTAGCGAGGCCAAAAGGCCGAGCGTCGAACCGCGTGAAAAAATAAAGAAGGGACTACTAGATATAACTAGCAGGGAACAACCAAAAACAAAAACAACAAAATAATCAAGATCCAGAGCATGAAAACAAAATCAAGAATATAATATCAAGCGGCGAACACACCATCGGTCGACGCTCTACCACATGGAAGTTATCTTACTCCTGTCCTCCAATCCGCTACCCCACAAGCGTTAGTTGTTCACGGTAAGCATGCTCCCTTCCGGGCCTGTGCCGGTTTCCGCAATTAAGCCAGGCCACATGCTCTCCAGCATGAGGACTTGACACCGCCAACCCAGCAGGACGGATCTTCACAGTCGAGAAATAAGGCCTCCATACAATAGAAACGCCTTCTTCAGGCTTCGTCCCTCGCATACCGACGATTTCGAGTTACAGGTAACGCCGAGTCACCCAGACTAGTTCGCCAAAATGATTAATTAATTATCCATGTGCAATAAACTTTTTGGACAATGACACGAATATTAGTACTGGTGATATCATGATAGAAGAACTGGTAGGGTACGTCAGCAGCAACATAAAAAGGAAACAGATAATCGACGTACTGGAAAAGAACGGAAGCGATACGGCCGACCATCTCGCCAAGGTAACCAGGATACCGAGGATCTCGCTGGAGAAGATGCTGGACGAGATGATCGAGAGGGACATGATCAAAAAGGACAATGAAAAATATTCCTTGACCGAGACGGGAGACCAGGTCGTTAACGTTACCAGGTCCCTAAAATAAATTTTTTTAATTACCGGATTATGAATATTAAGGCCATACAGGCTGGATAATGATATTATCCCATATTTTTCGTTTTATACTCAGACGCAGATTTTAGCAGGAAAGTTAATTCGTCCGAAAATTTATTTATATGGCCTTGATGTACGTGCATGGATATAAAAAATGCCCTGCCATAATCCATTCGTTCTTCACAAGTTTTATATACATTGATTTTGTATCTAACCCAGTACGTTGTACATCCAAGTACTACAGGGAGGTAAAAATAATGGTGACAAGAGAAAAGAAGAACTATGGCCTGTTAAATGAGAAGGGTGAGGAGATCGGTACCTTTACAGGAGCGCAGCCAAGGGACGCAGCATTAAAGGTCGCCGGAAGAGGCGTCAAGAAGATCATTCTCAGGGAAAAGGGCACCAAGAAGCTCCATTTCTTCATCGGAGAGAGAAAGAATGTCCCAAGACCGGCAAATTCACCTTCATGGTTACCTGAAAAGATCTGGAAATCAAATGTCAAGAAAGTCGGGATAAAGCACATGGAGTACAATGAGCTCGCAAGGAACGAAAAAGAAATTTTCAAGTTCCCCAAAGAGTAAGTCGTTTTTATAAGGTATGAGCTCTGTCAGAGGAACAAAACCTGTTATGTGTTCTCTGGCCGATCAATTTTTATTCTTTTTGAAAAATGTCCTACTATCATACTAAATTTATGTCTGATGGCCTGTTATCGATATTAAAAGATCATCCGGCGATCACGGTTGACTTATCAAATGATAGATCCTGCCGGTAACATTAGAAGACCATTTTATATAAATAAATGATTCAATATAACAATATTGACATCGACAGGTAGTCTTATAACCATCCGGAAAACGGAAGAAGTCCTCAGAAATAAAATATCTTAAAGGTGAAAGAGTAATGTTCCTAAAACAATTTTTTGTGGAAGGGCTCGGACAATCATCATATATGCTCGGCACGGACGGCATATGCGCGATCATCGACCCGGAGCGCGATATAGACGAGTATCTCCGGGCGGCAAAGACGAACGGATTTAAGATAGCCCACATTTTCGAGACACACCTGCACGCTGATTTTGTTTCCGGGCACATAGACCTTTCAAGAAAGACGGGAGCAAAGATATATGCGCCGGCATCGGCAAACGTCAAGTATGATCATGTTCCGCTGAAAGAAGGAGACGTTGTGAGTATGGGGGCGCTGGACATCAAAGTAATAGAATCCCCGGGACACACCCCGGAGATGATAAACCTGATCGTAAGCGACAAAGAGCGCTCGGACGATCCCTATATAGTTTTCACCGGAGATACCCTGTTCGTCGGCGATGTGGGAAGGCCTGACCTGTTCGGCGAAGAAATGGCGAATAAGCTGACATGGTCGCTTTATGACAGCCTTTACAATAAGCTGGGAAAATTGCCGGACTGGGCGGAGATATATCCCGCCCACGGTGCCGGCTCGCTATGCGGTAAGAATATCGGCTCGAAGCGATGGTCAACGATAGGCTATGAAAAACGCAATAATCCGGCGATGATGCATGGATCATTTGAAGAGTTCAAGCATTTTATCCTCGAAGACATGCCGGAGGCACCATCATATTTCTTCAGGACTTCCGAGGTGAATAGAGAAGGGCCTAAACCGCTGGACACCCTGCCCGGAAAGAAGCCTCTCAGCCCGGGGGAAGTGGAAGAGCTGATAGCCGCAGGCGCCGTCGTTCTAGACACGAGAAGTATCGACGCCTTCGCCGGAAGCCACATTAAAGGAGCAATAAATATAGGCATAGCGCCCGCATTCTCAACATGGGCAGGTAATTTCATCCCTTATGATAAGCCCGTAGTGCTGGTCTTAGAACAAAAAGAGGAGCTTGATAAGGTCGTAAAAATGCTGATCCGCGTGGGGCTGGACAATATTGCAGGCTATCTTGGCGGAGGCATGACAGCATGGCATGATAAAGGTATGGAAGAGTCACGTTTTGATCTGCTGACGGTCGACATGCTTAAGACGGAACTTATGGAGAAAGGAGGGCTCAAGGTCGTCGACGTGAGAACTCCCGCCGAGTGGGACTCAGGCCATATCAAAGATGCCATACACCTGCAGATCATGAGCATCGAGAAGAACCTCGATAAGCTGGATAAGGACGAGAACTATGCAGTAGTATGCGGAAGCGGATACAGGGGGAGCATAGCTGCCAGCATACTGGCCGGGAAAGGCTTCGGGAAAATGAGTAATGTTGCCGGAGGAATGAGAGCCTGGAAAGCGAAAGGATATCCCACAGTGTAAGATATAAAACATATTTTAGATCACAAGTATACACTGGCGGCCGATGACCATCACTACAAAGGAACACTAAACTGCTTACCACGAAATCCTTGATGAGCGGGGTCTTGCTCAAGTTTTAAGAATTAAAAATGTCTCTTACTAAATGGTCTTTGAGATGAAGTTTTTATGGTTGTTCCTGTCGGATGGCAGGTAGACACGTAACCTCACAAAAACACGGAAACACAAAATTTTTTTTATGATTTTTTAAGGGCGCAAAAAGCACTAAGAATTTACTCACCAAACCACAAAGGGCTCAAGTATCACCGTCAACGCTCTAACACCTCTAACGCTCGGCTCAACGCACCAACCTGCTCTAAGTCACCAACGCTAAAACAAGACACGAACATTCCCCAAACCACAAAAGTTCAATATCCCGGTTTGTGTTCCCCTTGACCTATAGCAGGGATATATTTGTCGTGTAAGCGTCAACCGTGCAGTTAAAATTTAGTGTTTTTGGAGAATGTTCGGGGTCTTGTTTTAGCGTTAGTGAATTAGAGCACTTCGAGCATTAAGCCGTGCATTTGAGACTTTAGCGCGTTGACGGTGATACTGGAGCATTTGTGGTTTGGTGAGTGAACCTTTGGGTTTTCGTGACCTTAAAAAATCATATAAAAAAATTTGTGTTTCTGTGTTTCTGTGAGGTTACGTGCCTGCCTGCCATCCGACAGGCACAACGGCAGAACATCGATCCCATAATGAATGTTACATGCAAGTCTTTACAGAGACCATTAAAAAGTTTTTCATGGTAGCGCACAACGGCGAATAAGGACCACAAAGGACTTTTTTATTGATGGGCATATCCTTATAAAATTGACCGATATGGTTTTTTGAGATGACAGTTAAAGTCCTCGACACTTAACATTTAGTAATTAGGATTTTTGTTCAAAAAGGCTTAGTATAAGCCCTCACGACATATTTCATTAGTTACGTGATGTCTCCCGGCTGAGGGATGACCACAGGCATATGACGAGGATAACGTATGAAAGATAAAAATAACACCGGCGTGAGGCAGTTTGTAGTCTTTAAGATAGACGACGAAGAGTTCGGGGCGGAGATCAACCAGGTAAGGGAGATCATTAAGATAGACAATATCGCGAGAATACCCGAATCCCCGGAATACGTTGAGGGCGTTATAAACCTGAGAGGAAAGATCACACCCGTAGTGAGCCTGAGGGCACTTATAGGTGCCTCCCCGCGGGAGATAGATGAGGATATGAGAGTCATGGTCACGGATACCGGTGCCGGTTCTTTTGGGATCGCGGTGGATTCCGTGACAGAGGTAAAATATATACAGGAAAGCATGATAGAGCCGCTTCCGAAGATACTGAGCTCATCGTATGATAACGCATTTGTGAAAGGCGTGGGGAAGCTTCCTGACAGGATATTGATACTACTGGACTTGAAGGAGATGCTAAGAGAGATCGATCTGGGTGAACCAATGAGCAGTGAAGATGAGAGCATAATGACAAAAAACGATGCGCAGGACGAGAACGGTATATCGGAATTCTATCTGGACGCGTTAAGAGAATTGGGCAACATAGGAGCGTCCCACTCTGCGACGTCGCTCTCGCAGCTCATAGGAAAGCCGATAAACATGTCCGTGCCGCATATCGAGGTCGACAGGATAGAGAACGTCCCCCACATCATGTCGGATAACCAGCGGGTAGCAGGACTCCTATTCGAATTGAAGAACGACGAGATGACGTCTAACTATGTGTATCTCCTGTTTGACGAGGACAGCGCGTTTAACATAGCGGATATTTTACTGGGACAGCCGGCCGGCACCACCAAAGAGCTGGATGATCTGAGCAAGTCGGCGATAATGGAAGTGGGCAATATTCTCGCGTCATCCTTCTGTGATGCGATAGCGGAATTTTTAGGCTTGATAGTGCTGCCTTCGCCGCCTAACTTCGTCATCGACATGGCCGACTCAATAATAGACCCTGCGCTCATACAGATAAGCATGGTGGCCGATGACGTCATATTGTTCAAGACGGTACTTTCGGATGACAGTAACCATATAAACGGCTTCCTGATATTATTCCCGAACCCTGAGACGCTGCAGAGCATACTCAACATACTTGAAAACAAAGCTGCTCCGCAGCAATAAAAGCTATATTTTTTTACCCCGTTATTTTTTGATGTCTTAGGTGTCATCATGAGATTTACCAGGGAGATCACGGATAAGTTTCCCGGCCTTCATGTCATGGTCGGGAGGATGTCGGGAGTCAACGTCAGGGAAAGCAAAGACGCCGACCTTGAGGCGTTTAAACAGGAAGTCAGTGGTATCATAAGGTCAAAGCATACGATCGAGGACGTAAAGAACGACCCGGATTTCAGAGCGTACAGGGATTTTTTCTGGAGTATCGGGGTCGACCCGACCAAGACCAGGCCGGCATCCGAGGCGCTCGTAAGAAGGATACTTTCGGGAGGAAAACTACCCGCGATAAATACGGCCGTCGACGCCTATAATATGGCGTCGGCATCGAGCAGCGTGCCCATAGCGGCGTTCGACGATGACATGATAGAAGGCGAGTTGTTGATGAGATTCGCCCTGGAAGGCGAAAAATTCCGGGGCATCGGAATGAAGGACCCGATAGACCTAAAGCCAAACCAGATAATCATTACCGATTCAAAGAAGATCATAGCAGTATACCCCTACAGGGATTCTGACGATACAAAAGTGACAGCGGACACGAAGAGCATGCGGGTCATAGTATGCGGAGTGCCCGGAATAAGTAACGATAAGCTAGAAAAGGCATATGAGACATGCGCTGAAAACCTTGGTAAGTATGCCGGAGCGACAGCGTCAGAAGGAAAGCTGTTCCCGTGACGCATCATTAGAATGATACGGACAGGTATTTACCGGGCCGGCTAAACCTATACCATCCGGTACGGTAAACCGGTATTTTCCGGCATATGGAGGAATAAGGCGGTAACGGCCTATTGCTGGGCAGGGGCCATTTCGCTGCTGAGCATTTTTTTAAGCTCATCGACGTTAAAGCCAACTATTGTCTTATCCCCGTAGACGATCAGAGGCGTTGCCCTTACCTTATATTTATTTACAAGCTCATCCCACGCGGTACGGTCCTTGGTGATGTCCCTTTCCTCATACTTGATATTGTTCTTGTTAAGGTATTCTTTCAGGTCGTTACAGTAGCCGCATGTAGGCTGAGTATAGATCTTTAGCGTCGGCATGATGAAACACAATATCTGCCTCGAGCTTTGAGGTAAAAAAATATAGTACAATATTTAACGCCATAAGGTGGTATCCGCCAAGATATCCATGTGGTAAGGACATTCACGCACAGATTTTTTCATGATCTGTTTTTTAATGACCTGTTACTACAAGGGTTAGAGGAGCGATAAGCAGCCTTGATGAGCGAAAACATCCTGGATCGGTACATTTTTACAGCATTATATCTGACAGGTGCTTAACCCGGGACTTTCAGTGCCGATATTGTAAAACGGTCATTGATCAATATCGAAGATGATTACAGCAGCAAGACACAAGAATAGGAGCCATCAAAAAGGCCTGTGCGCCATAATCGAACAAAAGAGCCCGTAATTCGAATAAATAAGGAATCATATTTATAATATTAATAAAATAATCATTTTTTATGAGCCGCCTGAAAGAGATGATGGATGAGATAGAATTGCAGCGCAGGCTGGGGAACTTTAAGGGCGCCGAGAACATTGCCAGGCTCGAGCTAAAACGTGCGGAGATGGACGGCAACGAGCCGTATTATCACTTCTACAAGGGTTTGTTATGGTATCTTTACAACTATCCTAAAGAGGCGATGAACAATTTTAATAATTCACTTCTCACGGAAAATCTCGATATATACTACGTATACAAGTTCAAGGGCATAATATGCCTGGAAACAGGTGAGCTGGACCGCGCTGAGAACTTCTTTAAAAGAGCCATGAGCAAAGCGAAACACACCAGGCACAAAGACTGGAAGATGTCCATCGAGACGTGCTTTGGTAACCTTTATAGCAGGATGGGTAAATTCGATAATGCGCTCGAGTGCTACCAGAGAGCGCTCAAGACAGCTCTGGAACTTGGATCCGAAGAGTGGATAGAGACAGGTTTTTGTAACGTGGGTGTAGCCCACAGCAATCTGGGAGATCATAAAAATGCGGCAAGGTTCCTGGAAGATGCATATGAGGTCGCTACAAGGATCAATGACAAATACGGAAAAAGAGTATGCCTGAACAACCTGGCCAGCGTATATAACAATATGGGCAGGCACGAAGAAGCACTGGAGCTCTTTAAGGAAGCACTAAAATACGCCGCGGAGATACCGGATAAATTCGGCATGCGCATTCTCTATAACAATATGGGATACACATACAGGAAGATGGGCGACCTTAAAAATGCCATAGCACAATATGAAAAAGCGCTGTTGACCGCCGAGGAGATCGGAGATAAGAAAGGAGCGGCGTTAGCAAAATACTGGATACTTCAGCTTGACAGCGAACTACAAAGAAGTCTCGCAATGCATTGAAAGATGGATGTTCAGTTCACGACCGGATCTAAACAAAAGTGATTAAAAAACATCACGCAGATATGTGATTTGCCAGACGGCCGTTCAATGCGGCTATTAACCTCTTTTGCTCGGCAGAGTCTCCGCATAACTTACCGTATGTGCCCAGAAGGCATATTGCCAGTTTTGTGCCCCTGTCAGTTAATTCATAACTATCGGAGATATTACATATAAGTCCCGAGCTCGACAGTTCCCCGAGGACCTTTTGTAACAAGTCCGATGACATTATACATCTATTTGATAACTGATCCAGCTCTGTCGGACCATAACTCAATGACATTAAAATATTGAGGGTTTGTGAATATACCGTTGTTCTTATAGCATCCATCTGACATCCCGGCCCTTACTCTAAATTCTAATTACAAATGCACACTTATAGTATATAAATATTACTATAATAGCTAAAATATTTTTAAAAAAACATAACTAAAAGGAAAAAATATTTCGTAGAGGTTTCAACTTAGGGTGCAGCATATTATAGTGTGGGGGGTATATAGCTAGATTATCCAGCACCCTAAGTTTACCGCTCAACCATATAGTATACTCATGAGTATATAAATTAGTACAACATGATTGTATGTACAAAATGTACAGCTTTAAAAAACAGCTTATGCAGTTAAAACTAATAGTGCTTTTATAGGATAAAAACATTAGGCAGCCGGGGTTTAACCCCGGATACTATCCTTCAGCCTCCCTCAGCTCAGAAGAAACTGAGAGAGAACGCCGGTATCTGCCCGGCGAAGGAACTGCCTATAAGACCGGGTACCACCGGTACTCCGGCATTAGTAAAGCTTGTAGCGAAAACGTTGTCGCAAAGCGCGGATGTGCCGCATCCGGTATTTGCCGCGTTAGAAAACCCGGCAGGGCCGAACGGCGCGCCACAGAACGGTAATCCCCACGGTCCGTAGCCATACGGCGAATATGCGTTAACGGCCGCGTCAGCAGCAAAACCTGAGTCGACCACGTTAGTGCTGCGCACTAGCGTGTCAAACGTCGTAGGCCCCGGAGCTGACCACATCCCGGGCCCCCCTATGAACGTCCCTATGGGAAAACTGAATGCAAAAGCTGCAGTCGTAGTCATGATCATTGTTTGCACCACTATCGCGGCAAGAACCAGTACAAATGCCTTACTCACCTTACTCATACAACACCCCCTCAATGTCATGAGTAACTAAAACAATTAATAATAAATATATTATTATTGATTCTAACGAAAACAACTTTATTAATCATTTATTAACGCATTAATTTGATAAGAAGGGTTTAATCGCAAAAATAACAATAAAATGGCTGTTTTTATAAATGCTGTTCCCATAGATCGTACGGTCTTTAGATTTGCCGCCATGAAGCTAATAATATTGTACCATAAGGTTGAGATACACAATGTACAAAACAGGATTTATGTGCCCTTAAATGATATCAGAAAAGAACAGGTGATCCATACTTGTACAGCAATAATCGTTTAAATTGATTATTGAGTCATTAATGACTAAAATTATTAAAAAAGACAAGATTGACATATACCACCAAGGCATACCAATTTTTCACCACAAAGCGCACAAAGGCGAAAAAGGAACATAAATGACTTTTTTAGAAGGTTAGCAAACATTTAAAAAATTTTTGTGTACCTTATTCGCCTTAGTGCGCTTAGTGGGTAACAAAATTAGTATACCTTCGAGCCCTTAGAGCCCTTCGTGATAGAAAAACCATGTACGATCGTTAGCCTTTGAAATTGAAGAATTATGTCCCAGGATATAGAAAGACTAACATATCACTTATATCGCTCGAAGATCGGTTTTCCCCTGTATATGATCTTGTATACTCTGTGGTAAGGGATACATGAGCCGGTATCAAGCTCAAAACAAAATTTTTCCAGAGAGACGATCTCACTGCCCGACACTGTCTTCGAGTCGCCGGGAGCGCCCCTGTGGACATAATATATCTCAGCGTCCCTGATATCTTCCCCCTCCTTCCACTTAAGCATGTTAAGTATTTCTCTGGGGAAGACCATCGGATCACAATAAAAAATTGGATTTCGAACCCTTTAAGTTTTCCAGGGTTCGAAACGGTCTTACTCGCCTGCAAATTCCAGCGGGTCCATTTCGCCGCGCAGGAACCTTATTGTATTCTTTGCGGACGCGATGCTCGGCGCACCTGCCGTAAGCAGCGATACGAATAAAGCCTCCATTATCTCTTCTTTCGTGGCGCCAAGATATAATGCCGCCCTTGCATGAGTATCGACGCACTTATCACACTGCAGCGCGGCTGTGATCGCCATCGCTATGAGACGCTTGTTCTTGGCCGAGATAGCTCCTTCTTTCAGGATGTGATCGTCCATTTGGGATATTACCTCGAACATCTCAGGGTCTGTATCCTTAACAAGTTCCAGGAGCTGAGGTACGAAGCCCATCCTTTTATGAAATTTCTCGAATTCTTTGTATACCATAGTAACTCCTCATAGTGCAGGAATAATGCACTCTTAATTAAGTATTTATGTGATAATCGTTTAAATGGTTGCTGGTATATAATTATATAAAAAATGAAAAATAGCATAGCTTTGACCTTATTGTTAAATTATTGATTTGTATAAAGTAAGATTTTTTATAAAATAATGAAATATAACAATAAAAATTAAAATTTTATTATTTGATTCATTTTCCGCCTGCCATTTGCTGGCTGTGGTCGACACCGCCTGAGCGTATCTTTAATATGGCCGATATCACGCCGGGAATGTCGTCGATCCCAAAAACTTCTTTTTCACCCACGGCAAGAACATAATCCCCGCGATCATTACCCTTATCAAAAACCACTATATAATATCGGCCTGCGGCGGATAAACTCGTGTATTTTTTAGGGCCGCGATAATAAGTAGTCGCTGTAAAAGGCTCATAAAAGATGTCTCTTTCAGCGGACGTATCATCTATGACCAGGGCACCCATGCCATCAGGTATACTAAACGGCAGTCCTTCGGGCCTTGAACTTATGCCCGGACCAACTACAGCATAACTGGGGCGGAAGTTTACATAAACGTCATTTTTCGGAACGAGCAGGTTAGTGTAAAGCTTGAACCCATCTTCTGCGTCAAAATAATAATAGTCGACGTCACCTGAATGATCTAAAAAACCGTATATGGCCCAGGATATTTCGGGATCCGGTATTCTTATGGCGTCACCATAGCCAGTCGTATCTTTTTCCTCGAATATCGGCTTATGTGCCGAAACTGTAAAAGATATAGCGGCAATACCAAGGGTCATTATAAATAATACCAATAGCGCATCGAATAATACCGACATCGTATCCTTCCCCAAAAAATTATCTTGTTATAATTATATAAAAAATTGAAGGTTGCTACGCCATCGGTATGCGGATAATGTGCCGGTATGATACTCTACCTATAACAGGCGCATCAATCGACGCCCTTCATACGGAGCTGCTCCTCTGTCTCCTCGCCGCGAGGCCGGGAACCCTCCATGGCGGTACATATCTCTTCTACATCTCCGTCCGGCGTCTTCTGTATACAACGCCTCTTTTTCTTCGGCGTGACTAACATGCATAAGAGATAATTATACAGGATAAAAGCGGTTTGTCTTATCTTTAACGGAAATAGCGCAAATGCCCCGTCCACCGCGATCGATGACCGTTATTCCGCCTTCCTCGTTACCAAACTTAAATACGACAGAGGCATAATCATAAATGAGGGATGTTCTTGAATGACGTGTTTTTAAACATCTACATGAGAAGATCGGTCAGAGAGTATAAGGAGAGGGATATCCCTGACGACATCATAAAAGGGCTGATAAAAGTGGCCACATACGCACCCAGCGGTATGAACAGGCAGCCGTGGAGGTTCGCGGTCATAAAGAACAAGGCGCTCATAAAAAAATATTCGGCCATAGCAAAGAACAGATGGCTTGAAAACGTAAAAGCCCCATCATTGCCCGAAGAGATGGAGCTTGCCCGAAAAATGAAAGACCCCGGATTTGACATTTTTTATAATGCTCCTGTGCTGGTACTGGTCTTTGCCGATCCCGGATCATATACCCCGGAATACGATTGCGCCCTTGCCGCGGAGAACATGATGCTGGCCGCCAGGTCTCTGGACATAGGGAGTTGCTGGATCGGCCTCGCCTCATTCTTAGATAAAGACATGGAAGTGAGGAATGAATTAGGCATCGCTGAGGGGTACCGCCTGATAGCGCCGCTCATCTTTGGCTATCCGGTCGAGAATGAAAAGAAAGCGCCTCCCAGAAAAGAGGACGTAATAATAAAATGGATAGACTGAAGATCAGCCGTCTTTTAGCCCGAGAGTGTACATTATCTCGTTTTTCTCAAGCGAACTGACCTTGAAGTTAGATTCGAGCTGCCTGATAAGAAAGTTGAGTTCCTGTGGCGACTTTAGCTCCATCATGTGAGCTACATGGGACGGATCGAACTTAAATCCCAGCGCTTTTATAGGCTGCAGGAACTTCTCATGAAAACTGCGGTTATCCATACGGTCATTTAACTTAACGTAAAGCTTGAACGTGTCGATATCAAGCCATATCCTTATGCTTGTCATATTATCAAAGTTTAATAACGGCCATATAAATCGATAAAGTAAAACCTGTTTGAAAGTAAATATTTCCCGGCGTGAAATTGCTGATCTTATAATTGTCAAAGGCATGAGATAATGCCCGAAATTATATTGACGCGAACAGATACTTTATGATAAGGCCATTATAAACGGCACATGCTGGATTTATAAGACCACATATTTTAAACTTATACTGTGATATTCTATTGATATAATAAAAGATACTTACGTGTCGATCGATACGGGCAATTCAAGCACATCATCGGCATATTGCATTTATCGGATGTTTTAGGATGAGAAAGCTGTTCCTGGTCAAGGTCATTCACACACTGGTGGATATGGGCTCGCTGAAAGATAGCATAATCAAGGAGGAGGTGGCAAAGGTCGGTGTGGAAAAATGGGAAGAACACCAGAGAAGGATAGAGATCTTCTGGGAAGAGAAAGAAAAGGAGATCGATAATTTAGACCTGGACCACGAGAAGACCAAAATATACCAGGACGGCCTTCCATGCGGAGGGGACATCGGAATAGAAGTTGTCAACGATCTTGCCAAAAAAGGCAGTAGAAACTACATGATAGTAAAAAATTTAATGGACAAAGGAGCCACTGTCATGGCTACCGAAAATATCCAGCTCCTAAGGGAAGAGTATCAAAAGATAAAAGAGGTCCTGATGGCCCCGACCCCGGAAAAGAAATTTGAGGCCCTGGAAAGCTATGAAAAAATAAAGAGCAGACTGATGATAGGAAGGGATGAGCATATAGCGAACACTATAAACAGTACGTTAAAAGAAGGGGAAACAGGCATACTTTTTATCGGGGCTGCCCACGACATAGTATCCGGGCTGGATAAAGACATTGAAGTTAAAATCATTGGATGCTAGATTTTTAGTAAGTGCGGGGGAAGGGATTCGAACCCTTGAACTCCTTCGAGACGGGATCTTAAGTCCCGCACCTTTGGCCTGGCTTGATTACCCCCGCATTTGAAAAGCGGTTTCCAGGCGTCGTGCATCGCTTAGAAGCACGGTGAGCGGAGATAATAATGACATTCATGGTTTATAAAGTTATTTGTCGAATACTGTTTGAAATGTCTATTATTGGTTTGAGATATTGCCCGATATACGTGCATATCAGGATAAATTACCATAGGACAATCTAAGGATAAATAAAATAAAAGATCAATCTCCCGGCTTTCCATATTTTTCTATTAATTCATCCGTCGACATTTTGCGTTTTTCAAGTTCCGGAAGGATGATCTCGTTATACTGGCTGCCATAGACCTCCTTGCCAGTCATGCGCTGGAATGCGGCTATGACCTTGTATTTGTATCTCTCGTCAACAGGCTTTTCTTCCAGCTTGCCGATAGGCTTTGCAGATATGGTGGCCAGGGTATTTTCGGGCTTATAATACCTGACTTTTTCTTCGGGACCGTAGACGCTGTATACTTTATAGATATACGGGTCCCACTTGCCCGGTATACCGGTAGTTATGATCTTGCCGCCATGCTCTACGAAGGCGTCGGAATCGTCGATGAACACAGCATGCTCTTTTTCGTTAAACCATACGTTAGCCGGATCATCCTGAGAATGCTCGAACATTATACCATGCCTGTAAGACCTTAACGGCGCAGGGACAGTCACTTGAGCGGCTTTAAGCGATTCTCCTGCTTTGGCTTCTTTCTTCTTAGCCTCTTCAGGCTCAACCTTCCCCTTTTCCATAAAGCCCTTGACTGCTTTTTCTATAGCTGACGGCTCTTCTTTCTTTTCAGCCATTTTTTTCTGAGGCTCTTCAGGCTCGACTTTTCCCTTTTCAAGGAACTTATTTACCACGTCTTCCACGAAACCCATAAAGCGATCACATTAATAAAAAATAAGCTAATTAATATAAATTTATACAAAGGAATGATGGAAAACTACACAAAAGACAAGCATTGATAGTGAAGAAATAAGCGGGATAAAAATAGAGGGTCTTCGGCTTTTTTATGAGGATGTTTTTAGAGTTGTTCCTTTCGGATGGCAGGTAAACACAAATTTCAAGAAAACACAGAAACACAAATTTTTTGATCTTAAGGGCACGAAAGCCCTAAGGGTTTACTCGCCAAATCACTAAGGTTCTACCATCACCGTCAACGCTCAAACGGACCAAACGCTCGACTTAACGCACTATAATCGCTAATTCACTAACGCTAAAAGAAGACCCGAACCCTTCCAAGCCACTAAAGTTTAATAGCGCGGTTGACGTATAGATCGACTGAAAAATACCGATATAATGATGATCAACAAGGTGCAACACAAACCGTGGTTTAAACTTTCGTGCTTTAGGGAGGTTCGAACATTGTTTTAGAGTTAGTTGTTCTGTGCACTTTGAGCATTGAATTGAGCGTTTGAGATGTTTGAGCGTTTACAGTGCTGCTAGAGCATTAGTGGTTTCGTGAGTATATTTTTGTGTCTTAGAGACATTAAATCCTAAAAAATTGTGGTTTTGTGTTTCTGTGAAGTTAGTGTATACATGCCATACGAAAGGCATAATAAAAAACTTCCAAAAATCGAAGCAGAACTAAAAAAGATTTGTTGGCGCCTTTCAGCGCCATACATAAATTGAATTTAGAAGTATTCGAGGAACTCGCCGAGCTTATCAGACCGGTCCTTGATCGATTGTGCTGCCCTGAGGATCATGTCCTTTGCAGTGAAAGAGCCGTCCGTCTCCACAGTATATATGAACGATGTGTTATCGGTCGACACGTCTATTGCACCGGTATCGCAAGCTTCGACACAAAGCTTACAAAGGGAGCACTTGTACATGTCTCCGACCACTAGCTTATTCTTCTCCATACTGTAGATCTCTCTCGGGCATGCATCGACGCATGTTCCGCACAGGTCGCACCTGTCCGAGACAGAGATTATTGGGACGTTCTTATATCCTGCAGCGCAGACAGGCTGGAACTTGGCGTGTTCATCGCCATATCCAAGCCTTGCAACTGCCGTAAGGACTATCTTCTGGCCCTCTTTTAGTTCCACGATAGGTATGTTATCGTCCGCGGGCACAGTTTCCGGGTCTGATGATTTCATGTCACCGGAGTGTACCATGCAGGGGCCCTCAGCAGATAATGTGAAAGAGACCTGGCAAAGGGCACACCCTTCGCCTTTGCATTCACATTCTTCCTTGAGCACGTATTGATCGAGGTTAGTCTTAAGTGGAATGAGTCCGAGCCTGAGTGCCAGCATCTCGTCGAACAACACTGACGTATGGTCATAGATGTCCACGTAGTCGACGGCCATCTTTGGCACATCTGATACCATGGCGCGCCTTAAGCCATTCGCAAATGCCGGTGTGACACCGGTAATCACGAATTTGGCTTTGCGTTCTCCGAGCTCTATGATATCCACTTTCATTTATACGCGCCTACCTCTCTTTCCGCCCGGGGCTCTGGTGCCGTCGTGCGGAATGGGGGTTACATCCTCTATCCTGCCTATTCTTAATCCTGCACGTGCGAGTGACCTGATCGCGGCCTGGGCTCCCGGACCCGGGCTCCTCTGGAGGTTTCCTCCGGGTGCCCTTACCTTGATGTGTACGCCCTGAATGCCCTTCGCCTTGATCTGCTCGGCAACATTTGCGGCCATCTGCATGGCAGCATATGGCGAGCTCTCGTTACGGTCCTGCTTAACTACCATCCCACCGGACGTCTTTGCCAGCGTCTCGGCGCCGGTAAGGTCAGTAACGGTTATGATGGTGTTGTTAAAAGATGAGAAAATGTGAGCTACTGCCCATTTCATCTGCTCTGCCATCTAATTATTCCCCCTTGGGTGCTTCTTCGGCCCCGGCCTTTACCGGTGCCTTGCCAGGCTTGGCCGCTACCGGTGCCGGCTTCTTTGCGATGGATTCCCTGGTTACCGGGGAACCGATGTAGTATCCGATGCTCTCTTCCTCGGTCTTAAGGACCATGTAGCTCGGAACGTTGATCTTTCTTCCGTTGACAGCGATGTGACCGTGTACAATGAACTGCCTTGCCTGCTTCATGGAGTTGGCTAAGCCCTTCCTGTAAACAAGGGTCTGAAGTCTTCTCTCGAGTAAGTCGTCTATCCTGAGTGCAAGAATGTCTTCAAGCTTTGCGTCATCCTTTAATATGCCGTAGCTCTGAAGCTTACCGAGAATCTGCTTTGCTTCGCGCGCATAGTGCGATTCCTCGCCTGCCATGCCCGTGCTCATTACACCAAGAAGTGACCTTGCGTTTGACCTGTACTTCCTGAGCTCTGACTGGAATTTCCAAACACCCTTCTTATTCCTGAGGCCGTATTTCTTGACAATCTCGGTCTCTTCGTCGATCCTTGCCTTCTGCCACGGGTGGTTTGGCGTATCAAATAATTTCTTAGCTTTACCTGGGTATCCCATTCGACTCACCTACCGCCTATTTCTTTGCTGCTTCTTTCTTCCTTACGACTCCAACGATCGCGCCGGTCCTTCCGGTGGACTTGGTCCTCTGGCCGCGCACCTTCTGGCCGCGTTCGTGCCTTAATCCCTTGTAGGACCTCATCTTCTTCATGAGGTTGATGTCTTCCTTGATACCCATTGTCAGGTCTATGCCTGTAAGGTGTTTGTCCTCACCGGTGTATACGTCCCTGCGCCTGTTGAGCATCCATAAAGGTATGTTAGCCTCGAAGTTCTCTACGACGTTCTTGAGCCTCTCGACCTGTTCGGGCGGTAAGTATCCCATAATAGCGTTGGGGTCTACCTCAGCCTTTCTTGATAATATCTTGGAACACCTGATTCCGATACCGTGTATGCCGGTAAGTGCGTACTGTACCGTGCTGGTACCGTCGAGGTCGGCGTTAGCGATACGAACGATGTACTTGATCTCGTCTTTGGGCTTTTCTTCGACTGCCGCCTTCTTGCCCTTTGCGCCGCCCTTCTTTGCCTGGGCGGTCTCTTCTGCCGGTGCCTCTACAGGCTTGGCTGCCTTCTTGCCACCCTTCTTGGGAGCGGCTTCGGCTGCCGGTTCGGCTGCTTTGACTTTCTTTTCTACTTTTTCTGCCATTTGTTTCAACTCCTTTGTTCTCTCTCATCGTTGTGCGTCTTCAGATACCGCGTGCGGTAGTGTCGGTCTTGAAACAAGCCGGCACAGCACAGACTGTCTATCTAAAACACCGATAGAATGAACAAACGACAAATATCCTCACGCATTAAGATATATAAACCTTTGTATCGACCTTAGCATAAAACAGGTTTATAAATCATGCTTGCCAGCCAGTAAATAGGTATTGGACCGGCACACATTTTATAAGGCTTAAGCATTAAAAACTTAATGTATTTTAAAATTATAATTACTCTTTATTAATTATACGATTCATTAACCGATAAGGATATACGTTAAAGGATAATAATATGAATTATTTGGGGGGTAAGCTATCAGAGAGGGTTGAATGTTCGGCTTACCAAATATTTTCAGGGTCCGAAAAGGACACGAAGGACCTCAAAAACTCGATATTACTATCCAGCAACAATGTGTGACAGATCAATATACCTTTTCTGACGATTACTTCGAGTTCGAGAAAGAGGTCTATGAAGTAAAGTTCGCAATAATCGAGGCTTTAACTAAATTCGATAGTGAAAATTCTATTATGTATCTAAAGAAACTGTCCGGTCTCTCTGCAAAAGCGATATACAGGCGTAACCTGCGAGAGATAATGGTGATAGACGATACGACCACGGATATTAAAGAAACGCTGGAAACGATGCTGTCAGAATTAAAAGAGCCAAGGAACCTAACGGAAAACATTGAGGAGACAAAACAATATATGTTCATCCGCCTGAGCCTTATCCCGGTATGTTCCATGATCAGCACAATGAGGTCCCACACGACGGCAGCTATAGGCGAAGCAAACTATGAGATAGACGATAAGATCCAGGCAGTCCAGAAGTTCCTGATGGACTATGAGACTAACGTGGCCAGAATATAAATAAAAAAGCCTTCTAATTTTTAACAAATTTTCATTTAATGTTTTTATACATATTTTACAACGATTAATACGCCTATGGAAAATGAAAGATATAGCGTATTAGTCCTCGGGGATCAGCTTAAACCTGACATCTCGTCCATCGCATCATCCGGAACAAAAAACATACTGATGGTTGAATCCGTAAAGAAATGCACGTCAGGAAAATGGCATAAAAGGCGCTTAGCCTTCGTGATCTCTGCTATGAGGCATTTCCGGGACGTTCTTAAGGATGAAGGCTTTAACGTAGACTATCATGAATGGGCGGATGACTTCACTTCTGCGATCAATGAACATATCGAAGAAAATGACATAGAAAAGCTGTTCGTGATGAAGCCAGTTAACCGTGAAGGTGCCGGATTCGTTAATTCTTTGAGTAACATAAATAGTATAGACGTCGAAGTCACTGAAAATGACATGTTCATATGCCCGGAAAATGAGTTCGTTGATTGGCTAAACAAACAAAGATCACCGCTGATGGAAAACTTTTACCGCACGATGAGAAAGACGAGAAAAGTACTGATGGACGGTAAAGATCCGGCCGGCGGTAAATGGAACTTTGATAAAGAGAACAGGGAAAAACCAAAAAAGGAGTTAAGCTATCAGGAACCTCCCGGATTTAAGGATGACAAAACAACAAAAAAGGTCATAGATGACATCAATGATAAATTCCCCGACAATTTCGGTAAGCTTAACTCGCTTGAAGTCCCCGTGGACAGAAAAGGCGCGCTAAGATACATAAAAGACTTCATCGATAATAAACTTGAAAAGTTCGGGCCTTACGAGGACGCGATGGTGTCCGGAAACATGGTGATGTACCATTCAAGGGCATCGATATTAATGAACGTAGGACTGCTGCACCCGGAAGAATGCGTCAGGATGGCTGAAAAAGCATACAACGATAAAAAAGTCCCGATAAACTCCGCAGAAGGCTATGTCAGGCAGATAATGGGATGGCGCGAGTACATGGCAGGAATGTATATTGCGACATCCTCGAAAATACTGAGCTACAACTTCTTAAATTGTAAAAGAAGCCTCCCGTCATTTTACTGGGATGAAAACCTCACAGACATGAACTGTCTTTACAACGCGGTAAGATCCGTCAGAGAAACGGGCTATACTCACCACATAGTCAGGCTCATGGTACTGGGTAATTTTGCACTTATCGCAGGTATAATGCCAAAAGAGGTCTCGGACTGGTTCCTGGAAACCTATGAAGATGCATACGAGTGGGTAGTCACCCCCAACGTTATCTGCATGTCCCAGTTCGCCGACGGTGGCATCATAGCAACAAAACCCTACGCATCCTCTGCCAATTACATCAACAAGATGAGCGACTACTGCAAAGACTGTAAATATTCCCCCCACGAAAAGCTAAAGGAAAATGCCTGCCCGTTCAATTACCTGTACTGGGATTTTCTAAAAAGAAATAGAAAGCGGCTTGAAAGAACAGGCAGAATGGGCCTTGCATATAATCTGTTAGATAAACAAGATCCGGATATGATAAAAGCCTGCATAAAAAAATCGAAAGAGTTTTTAGAATCGCTCAAGACCGGAAGACAATATTGAACACATTTTATACTGCATATCGTCTCTATTTTAAAGGTGCCGCGTTCGGCAGAGGTTTTTCAGGTCTGCCCGAGCAAAGCGAGGGGTGCGTAGATGGCAGGGTAATGGACGCCGCCTCAGTCGGCGTCGCTTAGGGCTTGCGAGCATAACAGAGCGAAGCGAATGTTATGCGGTATGCAAGCCCGGCCCTGCCATCGAAGCACCTGAAAAACCGGAGTAGCGGGGAAGCGAACGAAGAGAGCGAACGAGCGTCGAACCGCGTGAAAGAATAAATTAAAGATAAACAAAAAGAACGAGAGTCGAACAACGAAAAAGAATAACTATTAGACGCAGGAAAACTTTTTTCAAAAAGTTTTCCGCTGGCCTTTCAAAAACTTTTAACGGTAGCAACTCCTGCGGAGTTGCAAAATGATTTCTAAAAGAATAATAAAATAGAAAGCGCCGGGGAAGGGACTCGAACCCTTGCGAGAGTTGCCCCTCACAAGCTCACTGGTCATCCTCATAAAGGAATTTCCAGGCTTGCGCCTTACCACTAGACTACCCCGGCATGTTGCACTCTTAATAAACACTTCTATCATTTAAATTTTTTCTTCCATTGCGATGGGTATATACCGGGCTGAATTATCACGCTATCAGTATCAACTGCCTGGCCTTCAGCGTTTTTCATTAATTCTTCGGTCGACATGCGGGAATTCCCGATGGAGACGACCTCACCCATATGTGTGAATATTGCCACCGTATCACCGGGTTGTATACCCGTTGAGACCTGACTTATGCCCTGCACGTGAAGCTGCGCGCCGCGCGCGAGCGCATCAACTGCAGAATCCTTTACGATGATCTTAGGAAGATGCCTTAACCCGAACTCCATAGGGTACAGGTATTTTTTTAGGAGCTTATCATCGCCGCTTTCCTCATAGATGACGTAAGCGTCCTTAAGCGTATGTAGATTCACTAAGGTCTCATCCTCTGAGAACGGGCCGGATTTCGTCCTTCTGAGCTCGTACATATGCGCACCGGGACCCAGCGCTTCGCCTATGTCGTGGCACAGTTTTCTAATGTATGTGCCGGCCTCGCAGCCGACCCTGAACAAAACGTCCCTTCCGTCTATCTCTAACAGTTCCAGATAATAAATAGTGCGTTTTCTAACCTGCCTTTTTACTGCGCTGACAAGCGGCGGGCGCTGATAAATGACGCCCTCGAACTCGCCCATTACGGACTTAAGTTTTGACGGGGGTATATCGGCATGAAGCCTCATGACGCACACATATTCTTTACCCGATAATAATAACGTTGAGACAAGCCGCGTCGCATCGCCCAGCATCATAGGCAGCACTCCGGTGACGTGCGGATCGAGCGTGCCGCTATGGCCTGCTCTTTTGATGTGCAGTATATCCTTGACCCAGGCTGCCACCTCATGGCTCGTGGGCCCCGGAGGCTTATCTAGATTAATAACGCCTTTTTCGAGAAGTTCCTTCACGGTACGGGAATACGGGTCCTTTCCGTAGCCCTGGGCCTTATCGTCGCTCCGTACCAGCATTTCTCGTTTAGTCTCACCGGGTAGTTTCATTTTGATTTCAGCTCTTCGATAGCTTTGGCGATTATTTTCGTGACACCTTTTGCGTCCCATTTCTTGGTGTCTATGATCAGGTCATAGTGCGTAAGGTCAGTGAGGTCGATCTCATAATAATTCCTATAGCGAGTGAGTTCGCAGATCTCCCTTACACGGGTCTCATCATATGCCTGGTCGTAAGAGATGTTCTCCCGTTTAGCTATTCGCTCCGAACGTATCTCAAGGGGAGTCTTGAGCCATATCTTCAGGTCTGCGTTGATAGTGCGTCCGGCAAGCCTTCCTTCGACAAGTGTATCGGGATATTTGACAGACAGCTCTTTTTGCCTCTGGTCGATCGCGAGGTCTATGGAAGGGTCCTTTTCAGCCAGCGCGCCGAACTCCTCGAGGCTCATGCCTTTCTCCTGGGCCAGTTTCCTGAACTGTTCACCGGCAGATATGATCACAAATCCGTACTTTGAGGAGATCTCCTTAGCTACAGAGGTCTTTCCTGAACCGGGCTGTCCGCCTAGCGTGATGATCATTTCTATACACCGACATTGAACGCCTTACGGATAACCTGGCTAACAGCTAGCGAACACATAATTGACCATACTATCCAGTACTGGAATACGAAGAAAGCAGTGGTGGTAAAGAGTTGCTCTCCCCAGAACGGAAATGTCATTGACATTCCCGCATGCTGCGGCTGGGAAAGGTACCAGAATGCCCATATGAACAACGGGATAGATATGAGCGTGATATATGCAAGAGGCTTCATCTGCTGTTTGGACATTGACGTCTGATCCTCCAGCATGGACATGCGCTCCTCTTCCAGTTTCTTTAGCTTATGCTTGTTCCCTGAAAGCTGTGCCTCACGGAACTCCTTCTGGAACACCTTATTTTTCTCAGTGACCCTCCTCATCAATTCCCAGTTCATAGTATATTTCTGGATAAAAGACGAGCATGTAGCCACTATTATAGCGATGACCATTATCACTATGTAAAATGGCATGGTCGTAATGATCGGTTCCACCAGCTTATCGACACCACCGGCGACTACGTCCCTGAATGTCGGACCCAGTACGAACGATGCGATAAGCACACCAAAACCGAGGATCAAAATTATACGTTCAATGTTAGCCATCAGGCTTGATTTTTCCTTCCCCTTGTCGCTCATTTATACTCACCAATACATAATTAATAAAATAAATATAAAAATATAAAACATTATTGGAACTTTACAAGAGCAGCCCTTATCTCCGATGTGACATCTTCGATCTCTTTTTCGCCGTCGACATCTATCAGCAGGTCCTGCCCCTTATAATAGTCCAATACTGGCTCTGTCTGATTCTTATAAACTTCAAGCCTGTTCTTTATAGCGGCCTCTTTGTCATCATCCCTCTGATAAAGTTCACCGCCACAGAGATCGCAGAGATCCTTGGTCTTTGACGGATTGAACATCAGGTGATACGATGCGCCGCACTTCTTGCAGATCCTTCTTCCGGATAATCTTCTTACCAGCTCGTTAGTGCCCACGTCGATGTTGATGACCGCATCGAGTTTCTTGTTGATCTCATCCAGTATCACGTCCAGGGCTTTTGCCTGGGGTATAGTCCTTGGGAAACCATCAAGAAGGAACCCTTTGCGAGTGTCTGGCCTTTCAAGCCTTTCCTTTATAAGATCGATAAGTAATTTGTCCGGGACAAGCTCTCCCTTATCCATATAAGTCTTAGCTTTCTTGCCCAGCTCGGTACCATTTTTAACGTTCTCCCTCAGGATATCTCCGGTGGAGATATGGGGGATGTTGTACTCCTCTGATAAAAATTTAGCCTGGGTGCCTTTACCGGCACCAGGCGGACCGAATAGAACGATCTGCATCTAAACCTACTCCTCACCGAGGAATTTACGCATGAGCGGGTGCATCTCCATGAGCTGTTCGCTAGCGAACTTTTCGTAGAGCTGATAGATGATGCTCACAGCAAGAAGCATACCGGTACCTCCGATGCCACCCAATAGACCGAACATGCTCGCGATAAGCGTAAGAACGCCTATGAAAGCACCGCCTATGACCGTGACCTTCGGGATATAACGGGATACCACCTTTTCGATGACCTGCTCATTTCTTCTGAAGCCCGGTATCTGCATACCGCTTCTCTGGATCTGCTTCGCGACACGGGAAGCGCCCATGCCGGTCGTCTCGACCCAGAATATAGCGAACAGTATACCGCCTGCGATCAGGATGAACGCGTCTACGAGGAAGTGTAAACCGATCTGCCATAGCTGTATACCGGGATATGCCTGGGCAGCCAGCGACGGGATCCAATCCTGCGGACCCCTTATCGGGTTCAGGTAGAACACAAGGCCTGATACAGGTGTACCATACTGGTCATACTGCCCGAGCCATGTGAAATTATACCTGTTATATAACAAGCTGCCGATCAATTGAACGTTCGCCTGCAGTGCCCTGACAAGGATCATCGGTAAGACCGACGCGTAAATTAATTTTACGGGGAACTTACCGCGTGCACCCCTTACCGAAGAGTGTGCAAGAGGGATCTCTATCCTGGTGGATTCAACGTACACGACAAGCAGGAAGATGATGACCGTTGCGAATAACGCAAGTATCTCACCGCGGGTCAGCATGAGCAATAGACCGTTAGAGGTCAGCAGATAGTTAAGGCCGATGCTGGGATCGGTCAGTAAATACTGCCATTTGAACAGGAAACCAATGGGAAGGTTATCCCTGCCGCCTAACTCGGCTATGTTCAAGCCTATAGGCTTGCCGATGAACGGCGGGTTCCAGTTGAATATGCCGCTGATGAGAGCCTGTGCCACACCTGCAACGATGAATAAGCTTACACCGCTCCCGATACCCCATTTGGACACAATTTCGTCCATATAAAGGATCAGGACGCCGCCTATGAATATCTGAATGAATATAATAAAGGCGAGGAGGCCGGTGTCTATACCCAGCGTCGATGCGATACCTGCATCGGGCTGGAGGAAGCCTCCGAATATCTGGGGAAGGGTCTCAAGGACTATCATCACAAAAACCAAAAGCTTTTGGAGTCCCTGAAAGATCGCTTGATCCTTCGGTTGAGAAACATCGAGCGGTAGTATTTCAGCACCTACCAGAAGCTGCAGCACTATCGAAGCCGTGACTATAGGCCCGATACCAAGCAGGATGATTGAACCGGACGCACCTGCGAATATCGCACGATATGATTCAAGTACGTCCTGAGAATCCTTGCTTAGCCCGAATACTGCAATATTCGATAGTATGAAGTACAATACTAATATCCCTACAGTCCACATGAATTTCTTCTTGAAGTGGACATGTTTTTCCGGCCGTTTTACGGCCGGAAGCTTCCTGAGGAAGGGTTCAATTCGATCTTTTATACCCGTTTCTCCCATTATGACACCTTTCTTTTTGTATGTCCGTACAACGCGTGTCTCACGCGGTCTCTGTCTCGGTTATAATTTGTCCGCCAAGCTCTTCAATCTTTGCCTTAGCCGATGCGGACGCGTTGCTTACTGTGATCACGTATTTCTTGCTTACGTTGCCATTGCCAAGTAATTTGTCAATGCCAAGGTCGTCAAGATTTATCGCGATCGCGCCGTCTTTTTCCTGAGCAAGTCCGGTCTCAATAAGGTTATCGGCGATCTCGTCGATCTCGCCGATGTTAATGAAGGAGACTACGGTCTGTGTCACAAGAGGCCTCTTGAAGCCGTGTTTACCGTACATCCAGCCTTCCCTCATTGCCCGGAAGGTGTGGTGCTTGCAGGCGCCAGCGTGTCCTCTGCCACCGCGGCTTCCACCGTTACGGCGGTTCTTGTGGGTTCCTCCCCCACAAGTTCTGGAGCCCCTGTATGACTTATTCTTTTGTTTTACCATGATGATCACCTCATGCGCTCGATGAGATCTGAGATCTCCTCACCGTAGTTGCCCAGAGCACCGCCCTGCTGGTATGTCCTCTTAAGGCCTGAGTGGCCTTTCCTTGGCGGGTGCATCCTGAATACGGGCTTTAAGTTTGGCATATCATCGAGCTTTGCTTTTCCGTCCACCACTGCAGCCGCGAATTCCGCGATGTTCTTGTACCCGGAGTTCTGTGCGACGTACTCGTCGGTCAGCTTAACGCCGCCTTCAAGCTTGCCACGGTTCTCGAGTATGGTGACGAGCGCCTCGGAGTTTATCGGTCCGAACGCTACAAAGTCCTTTACGACCTGGATCATGCCCTTGTAGTTCGGCGTCTCGGGGACGACGACACAGTGGTTGATCTGGTTCAGGCGGAGCATCTTTAATGTATCCTTGATCTCCGGCCTGGTATTTACTGTACCCCTGAGCCTTATGATAGCATACATTTTACTCTGCCTCCTTCTTGGTCCTGATGGTATTGGTCTTCTCAAGAGCCCTGTAGGTAGCCAGTGCGTAGTTGATCGTGGTCCTGGTCTCACCCTCGGTCCTTGACCAGACATCCTTGTATCCGGCCATCTCGAGCACCTTCTTTGCAGGTCCGCCTGCAGCGATGCCGAGACCTCTTGGCGCCGGTATGAGGGTGACCGTTAATGAGCCTGCCTTGCCCTCTACCTTGCTCGGTACGGTGTGCGATAAGCCGCAGCCGCATTCCCATGAGCCGCAGCCGCGCTTTACGTTGATTATGTTAAGCTTGGCCATCTCTATGGCTTTCCTTATTGCGGGGCCGACCTGTACGTCCTTACCCTCAGCAAGACCCACGTAGCCGTTACCGTTGCCGATGACGACGGTGGTCCTGAATTTTACTCTCCTGCCCGAGTCAGTCATTCTCTGGACCATCTTAATGTCCAGAACCTCATCTACCAGGTCCGGTATGAGCGCGTCGACGATCTCCGGCTCTTTAATTGGCAGCCCGGTGTCAAAAGCCTCTTCGATGGTCTTTATCTTACCCTCGGCCACCAGCTTACCTAGTCTGGTCTTTGGGACCCATGCTACTTCCTGTTCGTAGACCATGTTTATTCTCCCTCAAATTCGCTGGTTATCTTGTTCTTCACTTCATCGAAGTGTGCCGGAAGGTCCGACGCTTTCAAGCCTCTCTTCTCGTACTCGGAGAAGCTGCTCTCGGAGTTACCTGCGACGTGCTCTCCCCTGATCCTCTCATCGGAGGGGAAGATCTCCTCATCACACGGTATCTCAAGTCCTGCGTCTATTGCGCCCTTAAGCGCGGCGTAGACCCTGGAACCTTTCCTGTTGGTCGCGAGACCTGCATCGAGAACTGCCTCTTCGACACCTGCCTCCAGTGCCCTGAAGCCTGCGAGCATACCTGTAAGGTACGCTGCAGAGGTGTTCTTTGTCGCACCCTTGTAGTCAAAGTCCTTTGTAAGATCCTTAGAGGTCGCGGAAGCCAGAACATAGTCGCCGTCCGGCTTTGCGATTATTACCTGGGCGATGATCTGGTTCAGCGTCTTTCTTACTACAAGCCTTGGTTTCTTTGAAACGATAAGCTTAAGCCTCTGGTGGTAATCGGTCTTACCTTCCCTTCTTCTCCTGAAGGCTACCTTATATCTTGGTCCTGTTGCCATTCTTAGCACCTCTTATTTCTTATGCGCTGAATATGCTATGTACGACTTCAGGTGCGCAACGTTCCTGAACTCTCCACCTTTCGCTTTTCTGTACAGCTTGCGATACTGGCCCGGAGCGAGACTCTTTTCGTCGTCCCTCATCTCCTTCAGAAGTTTTCTCTGAGCCCTTATCTTCCTCATCCACAGCTCTTTCTTCGGAGTGCGGGCACCCTTTGCGCCTCTGCGGCTTCCGTGTCCCTTGCGGTGTCCCTTCTCGCGCTTTATGTCGCGAGCGCGGGCCCTGCCACGGCTAATGCCTACAGCTGCGGTCCTCTTTATGATGCCCTGCTCTATAAGGCCCCTGATGTCTTCCCTGGTGATCGCGGTCGCAATGTCCTCTCCTCTTTCCGGGTCCATCCATACTCTTGTCTGGCCTACCTTGAGCAGTGCTGCTGCAAGTCTCTTCTGGTTTGAAAGGTCAGTCATTTACTGTACCTCCTCAAAGGTGTTTAACGGGTTCAGGACCTTGATGTTCAGCTCTTTTGCTAACTTCTCGATCTCGATCTTTTTCTTCTTGCCGACGGTACCTGCTATCCTGATAGCCTGTAGCCTGGTCACGCTCCTGACATCTTCGGGCTTGCTTACGTAAACTTCCTCGTAGCCGGACGGGTGGTATCCGTTGATGACTGCCGGGGAACCGTATCCTGCCTTGACACGTGCGCCCTTTGCCTTGCGGTTCCTTCTCAGCTGTGAGTGGTGACCCCTTGGCCTTCTCCAGTTAGGTGCGAGCTTGTCCTTTTTGTGAGCGTCAATCCTTCTGAATTCCGGGTGTGATGCCTTGTTGGTCTTTCTCGCTCCAAGAAGCCTCTTCGTCTCTTCGTCGAGCTCCAGCGAGGATTTCTCGACCGGTCTCGGGAGAGGCCTTGCCTTTACCTGAGGCGCTGCTGCTTTTGCGGACTCTTTGCGGACTCCCTTGACTGCTTTGGCTTCTGCCTTTGCAGCGGTCTTGGTCTCGGCGGCCTTGACCTCGATGGACTCTTCCTTTAATTTCTTAGCTTCTGCCTTGGAGCCCTTTGATTCCTTGGTTGATTTTTTAGCTGCCATTAAGATCACGCCTTCTTGGTTATGTAAATTCCATCCTGGAATACTCTCGGGTCTCTCTTCCTGATACGGCAAGCCTGCTCGATGTTAGCCGCAGTCTGGCCGACATGCTCCTTGTTGATACCGGTCAAGACCAGCCTGTCACCCTGGAGGTCGACCTTAGTGTCGCCCATGATGGTCGCTGACCTTGGCTTTCTCTCTCCGAGGAAATTCCCGATCGATACTTTGCTGTCCTTACCCTCGACCTTCACCTGTATAGGGAAGTGGGTATAGACGATCTTCATGTTGTACTCGAATCCCTCGGATACACCCGTGATCATGTTATTGATATGAGATGCGTAGGTTCCGACGGTGGCCTTGGACTGTTTTTCGTCCCTTACGGTCTCGACTAAGACCTTTTCACCGTCTACCTTGACCGATATTCCCGGATACTTGAAGTCGCGGGATATCTGTCCCTTTTGACCCTTTGCGGTCAAAGTTGCACCGTTTACAGATACGGTTACACCCTGGGGGATCTCTACCTCTCTGATTTTTTCTGCTGCCATTTGAGCATCCCTCAAAATATTTTAATTAATATACGTAAGCGAGAATCTCTCCGCCTATACCCTTCTTCGCAGCGTCATAATGTGACATGACACCCTGCGAGGTTGTGAGTATAAGGAAACCGAAGTTCCTTGCGGGTAAGAATCTCTTTTCCCATTTCTCCATATCGGCTTTGCCTACGGCAAACCTTGGCTTTACGACACCACACTTGTTTATCCTTCCGACGAGGCTGACCTTAAGCATGCCTGCCTTGCCGTTATCGATGAACTCGTACTCGCCAACGTAGCCCTCGTCCTGCATGACTTTCAGGACGTTGCCGATGATCTTGGATGCTGGGTTTAATACGCACTCCTGCTTTCCGGTCGCCTCAGCGTTCTTTATGACAGAGAGCGCATTTGCCAATGGATCTAATAATACCATGATATCGACCTCACTCGTACTTTTGGAAACCCATGTCCTGGGCTATTTCCCTGAAGCACTGGCGGCATACATAGACGCCATATTTCCTTATAAGCCCCTGCTTGCGTCCGCATCTGCGGCAAACGTTGGCGCCCAGTCCGAATTTTTTGCCAGATCTTTCCATTATTTTACCTCCACGCCATAGTTCTTAGAGATATACTCGATCGAGTCATCCTTTGTAAGCTTGTGGTTCGTGGGTACTACCTTCTTCTGAACCTTTCTGCGCTTTATCCTGTATCCCGGCCTCTCGACCGATACGATAACGTCCATTCCATAGATACCTATCTCGGGATTGTATTCCATTCCCGGAAAGTCCGTGTGTTCCTCGATACCGAATGAGAAATTGCCATTGTTGTCAAAGTTACTCGGACTGAGGGTGTTCTCTCTTATCGCAAAAGCGGTCTTCAGGAACTTATCAGCGAGTTCGCCGCGCAGCGTGACTTTGCAGCCGATAGGCTCATTCTTCTTGATGTTGAAGCTCGGAAGGGTCTTCTTCGCGACTGTTCTGACGGGTGTCTGGCCTGTGATGGTCTTCATGATCATCTCGGCGTTGGAAAGTTTCTTACCGGACTCGCCCACGCTCATGTGGACTGTGACCTTCTCTACCCTGGGGATCACCATGTCATTAGCCATCATGCCTTAACCCCCAGTTCCAGTACTGGTGAATCCTTTCCGACTACGAATATATAATCTTCAATAGTGTCGAACTGTCCGTCCTTGCCCTCGATGGTCACGGTGTTTGCCGATGAGCTCTTTACGACGTTTATGTTCTTTACGGTGCCGAGCGTACCTGCATGCTTACCGTCGACGACCATTACAAAGCTGCCTACGTTATACGGTAAGTGCTCTGTGATCTTCTTCTCGGGGACGCTTAAGAGTACGCTGTCCTTGGTGTGGAAGTCGTTCGATGCGAGCATCGTCGTGCCGTCGTGGAAGTTCAGCTGGATCTTGCCGCCCTTTACTGCGGTCTTGTTGACGATCTTGCAAAGCTTGGTGCCTGCGTCGGTTACCTTGACCAGCTTTAACTTTCCGTTCCCGCCGATCATGACCCTGTAGCTTAACTCAAGGGCCGGTATGGTGATAACGTCGAACATGCCTACGATAAAGCGGTGGTCTTTCCTGACCTTGCCGTCTACCAGAACTTTACCTTCGTGAAGGATCTGCTTGATCTCCTTGCTCTTGTCAGCGAGACCGAGTATGTCCCTTAATACTATTAAGAGAGGCATTCCGTTCTCTTCGGAGTGCGCGCCTGGCGTTGGCTTTGCTACCCACGTTGAAGTCTTCCTGGTAATGGGCCACTTGCGCGGTGCTGCGACTCTCTTTAAATGTTTGCCTGCCATCTATTTCCTCTCCAGTGATGCAACTCTCTTCTCGTCCTCGAGGTTGAGCTTGGTTATCATAAGGTTCGACGGGTGGATGGGCCTTGCCTCTTCCTTTCCGTCTGCCTTCGCAACGGATACTCCCTCTACTGTTACGTGCTCCCTCTTGACGTCTACTTCGCGCACCTTGCCCTCTGTCCCGGCATGGTCGCCCCTCATTATCTTTACTACGTCGCCTACTATTACGCGGGCGCTCCTCTTGCTGTACTTCTTCTTGAGGTCTTCGCTGAGGTTAGCGGTCATGAACTTGGACTTGATGTGAAGCGGTGCGTTGTACCTGTACTTTCTCTGCTTTCTTGGCTGTGATGAAGTTACCATACAATCCACCTCTTACACGATTATCGTCGCAGTAGAGCCGATCTTTGCGTAACGCTCGGCTACTTCCCTTGCGACCGGGCCCTTGATCTCGGTACCCTTCGGGTCATTGTTATCGTCAACTACGACGCACGCGTTGTCCTCAAAAGATACGCGCATGCCGTTCGGCCTTCTGAACTCTTTCTTCTGGCGGACGATGACACACCTGACGATCTGCTTTCTCATCTCAGGGGTGCCCTTCTTGACGGATGCGATAAGGATATCGCCAAGGCCTGCACGCGGCATCCTGTTCTTGCGTCCCCTGTACTTAAGGACTGATATGACCTCTACGACCCTTGCGCCGGAGTTATCCGCGACATCGAGACGTGTCGCTGTGTGGACGGACCTTGGGACTTTTGCCTTGATCGCCTTCACTTCGATACCTCCACAATGACGAAGGTCTTAGTCTTGGAGAGAGGCCTGCACTCCGCTATGGTGACCTTGTCCCCTTCCTTTGCATCAATGCAGGGAGGGTTGTGGGCGTGGATCTTTGACCTCCTCTTCTCATACCTGTCATACTTAATGTTGCGCTTTAAGTACTCGCGCTGCACCACGACGGTCTTATCCATCTTGCTGGAGACCACGACGCCCTCGAGTAACTGTCCTCTGACACTTAAAGTGCCATGGAATGGACAGTTGGGGTCGGCGCACTCCTCCTGTGGCGCGGTTACGTTCAAACCAATGTCTTTTGCCATTTATATTCCTCTTCTCTACTTTACGAGGGTTAGCCGGTAGACCGACCACTTCCCCTTCAAGTGTTCATCTTCTTTTCTTTTTTGGAATCCTGTTTTCAGGTTGTGATAGTAATAGAGTCCCCAGGACTTTCACGCGTCTCCCGTCAGGGAGGGTGAATATGAACGAACAGCACGACTTTGGGACTTTTTTGTCGTGCTTTTCGGTCTTCAGGACGAGCATGTTTCGGGACTCGTCGATGACTGTCCCTTTAAGATCAGGATAGGCCGGGGAAACGACCTCGACCTCCAGACCTATCAGCTCGTGATAGACGATATTCTCCGGCGTGATGTCCATAAGACTACCCTTGCCTTCTTATACTTTTCCTATAGAGCAAGAGTTTTTTACTTTACGTCTATAGACTCGGATGAATAGCCGATGTTCTCCAGGATCTCTCTGACCTTTTCTTTGTGGTCGCCCTGGAGCTCTATCGTCCTATCCTTTATTGTCCCGCCGCAAGCACATTTCGCCTTAAGGAGGCTTGATAGCTCCTTAAGGTCTATGTCCTTGTCATCTATACCATCAACGATCGTTGCAACCTTGCCGAAGCGTCTTTTGTCAGTTGTTATCCTAACTCGCTGGGACTCCTTGGAGATCTCTTCGCATACGCAAAGGTCCTCCGGGAGTCCGCACTTGTCACATACGGCCAAGTTAACGCTTCTCCTCCTCGTGCTGGATCGTAAGTATCCTTGCAATGGTCCTTCTGAGCTCGCGTATCTTACCCGGGTTCTCGGGTGCACCGCCAGTCGCCGTTATGGCGCGCTGCTTGAGGAGCTCGTTCCTGAGGTCCTTGAGCTGCTTTGTGCGCTGGTCCCCGGACATATCGCGTATCTCTTTTGATCTGAGTATAGCCATTACTCTTCCCTCTTAGGTTTCTTAGAGGCCTTCTTTGGCTTGTCTTCAGCCGCGGCCCCTGCTTCAGCCTCTTCGACGGATTCGGCGATGATCTTCTCAACGGTTTCGGTAGTGGTCGCCTCGGTGACTGCCTCGGTTATGTCTGCCTTCGGGGCTGCCTCTGCCGCCCTGGCTGCCGGCTTCTCTACGGGAGCTGGCTCGACATCGATCTTGAGGATCTCGACCTGGTCCGGAAGCACCGCTCCGGGCGGCATTATCCTGACCTTTACGCCGATGATGCCTAATTTCTTCTTTGCGCGCGCGTATCCGACGTCGACGAGCTGTTCGATCGGCTTTCCGCAGTGGCCTATGTAGCCAGCTATGAACTTCTCGCGGCGCTTACGGGCACCGGTGAGCTTTCCGGCTATGACGATCTCACAGCCCATGGCCCCGGCGTCCATGATCCTCTGAAGCGTGGACTGTCCTGCCTTACGGAAGTACCATCCTCTCTCCAGCGCGTTCGCGAGCCTGGTCGCCATCATCTGGGCGTTAAGCTCGGGCTTCTTGACTTCCTGCACGTCGATCTGCGGGTTGTCCATCTTGAAGCGGGTGTCGAGGTCCCTTGTGTATTTCCTTATCATCTTACCGGCTTTACCGATGATCATTCCCGGCTTTTCGGCCTTGATGGTTATCTGGGTACCCATGGGGGTCCTGTTGATCTCCATTCCGCCGTATCCCGCACGGTCGAGCCTCTCGATGAAGAACTCATCTATCATGGCCTTCTTGAAGCCCTCGTTTACGAATTTCTTCTCTATCGCCAACTGCTCACTCTCCAATCACTACTTCGACCGTCACGGTCTCCTTGTTCCAGGCGGTGGCTCTTCCCATTGCTCTCGGCATGATGCCCTGGATGGTCCTGCCCTTCTTTGAGACTGCATGAACGATCTTCATGTTCTCGGGCTCGAGACCCTTATACTCGGCATTTGCCTCTGCGTGCTTGAGAAGCTTTAAGATCTCCTTGCTTGCCTTGACCGGGTACCTGCCTGCGTCCCAGCCGGTCTGGTGCCTCTTGTGTCCGACGTTCCTTGCGAACCTCTTGAAAGGTATGGACTGTTTCTTCTCTATGACGTTCTCGAGGTAAGTCTTGGCGACAGATACTTTCTTGCCCTTGATGAAGTTCAGTATCTCGATACAGTGCTTCGGCGAGACGTCGATCTCGTATGCCATAGCCTTGGCCGTTACGGCCGGGTCATATTCTGCTGAATAACCTACTTTAGACATCCTGATCAACCTCGCTTACTTCAGCGGCACGTACTTGCTGCCTCTCGTTGCACCGATACCTGCGGAACCGTGAGTAACGTATTTCCTGGTGGGTGCGAACTCCCCGATGTAGTGTCCTACCATCTCGGGGATGACTTCAACTGCTTTCCATTCCTTACCGGTGTGTATCTCAAAGGTGATACCTATCATGTCCGGAAGTATGATCATGTCCCTTAAGTGGGTCTTGATCTTGGTCTCTCCGGCCTTGACCTGGTTTATGAGCTTAATGTGCTCCTCACCGAACTCTCTCTTTATTTTCCTTCTCTGGCGGGAGGGTAACATCTCCGCGATCTGGTTGAGGTCCATCTTTTTCATGTCCGCGACCGAGAACCCGCGGTAGGTGAACTCTTCCTTCCTCTTCGGGATCCTGCCAGCCTGTTTTGCTTGTCTAGCCATTATTACAACTCCGTTTAGTGCCCTATGCCTGTTCTTCTCGCGGCTATGCTTCCGACCTTCCTACCGGGTGAAGTGTGCCTTCCTACGGTCTTCGGCCTGCCCGGGTGCTGCCTGCCGCCGCCACCGAACGGGTGGTCTACGGCGTTCATTGCGACACCTCTGACGACCGGCCACTTGCCAGCCTTGTTCTGCATCTTGTAGAACTTGTTACCTGCCTTCACGAAGGGCTTCTCAAGCCTGCCTCCGCCTGCGACTACGCCGATGGTGGCCCTGCACTTGGGGTTGAGCCATTTCATCTCGCCCGACGGTAACTGTACTACTGAGCGGTTCGCCTCGTGCGCTACAAGTATCGCGTATACTCCGGTCGACCTTGCGAACGATCCGCCGTCGCCCGGCTGCGATTCGATATTGCATATCGGGCAGCCTTCCGGTATCTCGCTGAGCGGGAGGGTGTTTCCGACCTTGATCTCTGCGGATACGCCGTACTTGATCGTGTCCCCGAGACCTAAGCCTTCCGGAGCAAGTATGAGCTTCTCTTCACCGTTGCCGAACTTTACGCGGACGATGGGTGCGTTCCTTGCGGGGTCGTGTAAAACCTCGGTGATAACGCCTTCAATGGTCTCGTCACCATAGGTCTTGATGTGCTGAAGGTCAGCCTTGAACCTGCTAGAGGTAGCCCTGTATGTCGGGGTTCCCTTACCTCTATTCTGTGACATTAATCGCTTTCCCATAATCAATCCCCCTTACCGGGTTAGAACACTCCTAAGCGGCTTGCGATCTCTTCAGCCGAGTTCTCCGGGCTTAGAGTCACTATAGCCTTCTTTTCTCCACGCGGGGTGAGCTGGGTGGTTACCTTGATCACCTTAACGTTGTACATTTCCTCTACGGCGTCCTTTATCTGGGTCTTGTTCGCCTGGCGGTCTACCATGAACTGAAGGGTGTTGTTCTTGTCTAATGATAAGGTCGCCTTTTCTGTTATGAACGGATACTTTATGATCATTTTACTCAACCTCACCCGATAGCATCTTTAACGCGCCTTCGCCCCAGACTGTAAGGCGGCCTGCGTGGGTTCCCGGTGCGAGTATCTCGACGTTAAGCTGGTCGAGCGTGACTACGTCCACTCCGGGCAAGTTCCTTGCTGCAATGCCAATGCCCTTGTCCTCTGCGATGACGATGAGAACGCCTTTCTTCTTCTTGTACTGCCTTCCCCTCATCTTTCCGCGGCCTGCGCGTACTTTCTTCTCCTTTGCCCTCTCGAGGTCTGCCTCTAAGCCCATTGCGGTAAGCAGATCAACTACTTCCTTGGTCTTAGTGAGCGCCTCTATCTCATCGGATACTATAAGGGGGAGCTCTCCCTCGTATATGTAGCCGCGAGACTTTACGAGCTCGGGGTTCATCGTTGCTGCCACAGCGGAGCGGATGGCCTTGACTTTCTCCATCTTGTTGATCTTCTCGCTGTAGTCGCGGTTCGGGTTCGGTCCGTGGGCTGAGCGTCCGCCTCTTGCCTGCGGGACGACCATTGCCTTGGAGCCGTTTTTCATCCTCGGCACCTGTGCTGCGCCTCTGCCGCTACCCCAGGAGTGAGCGGAGCTTAACGTTCCTGCTGTCCTGTCCGGGCCGTACGGCTGGAGCCTGTTCGCCTGTGCCGCGAGCACTGCCTTCTTGATGATGTCGGGCCTGTACGGCTCGCTGAACACTGCCGGCACTGCTATCTCTGAAGCCTTCTTACCCTTGCTGTCAAAAACTTTCGCGTTCATCTATCTCATCTCCTGCAGCCCTGCTTCGAAAGCTTGCTCGTGTACAATATCTCAGGTGCCTGCTTCGGCGAGTCCTTTGGCCTTACTGCGGGCCTGATCCTGATCATTCTCTTGACCGGGCCGGGTATGGAACCCTTGAGCAGTATGTACTCGTTCCTTACTACTCCGTAGTTGCTGAAGCCGCCTGCCGGAGTGATGTCCTGTCCGATGTCGCCGAACTTTATGATCCTCTTGTTGTATTCGGTCCTCTGGTGGAAACCAGTCTGACCGAGCTGCGGTACCTGCCACCTGACCCTGTGCGGGTTCCATGGACCGAGGTTACCGATGTGCCTCTTCTTACCGGTCCTGGCGTGCTTCCTCTTCTGCATCGCTACGCCCCATCTTGTGACCGGGCCCTTTGTACCCTTACCCTTGGTTATAGCGGATACATCGACTAACTCGCCAGGTGCGAATACGTCCTTGATGCCTACCTGCTTGCCCAGGAGTGACTTTGCGAACTCGAACCTCTTGGCCATGTCGCCGCCGCCGATCCTGTTCTCCATTAACTCGGGTACCTTCTTCGGTATACCAGTGACACCGTCAGTCTCGGTAAAGACCATTACGCGGAGGTCTGCGACCACGCCGCTCTTGATGAACTCTTCCATCTTGGCGAGCTCGTCCTCGGTCTTGTAGCCGTTCTTCGGTGCCTTGATAAGCTTGGATAACTGCTTGTTGAAGTCGTTAGTCCAGGCCTCAGCGATGACCTTCTTGCCGTACGGGCTGTCATTGTATACCCTGATACCGGCTACCTTCATCACGGGGGTCTCTACTATTGTTACGGGTACGGATATCTCCATACCTTCGGTGTTGCTCTTAGGCCTGTCATCGATCATTATGATGTGTGACATTCCTGCCTTAAATCCGACAAATCCTTGTATTCTTGGCTGGTCGCCCAACTCTGCCCAGGATCTGTATTTGGGCTTCTGGCTCCTTGCCCTGACACGGGGGCTGAACCCGAGCGAACCACGCCTTGGTGCATGTGCATGTCCCATTGACAATCCTCCAATGTGTTTCGGGATTAGGCTCTGGCTTTGTCAATCGCCAGGTATCTTTGTAGATACTTACGCTGTAATTCTTACCAGACAAGATTGAAGAGACCCAGTGTAATATATACTGCCTCTTCCGTACGCACCGTGGCTGCGCCCTGATCTGGTATGGAATTCACCACGTAATCGGAACTGTCCTTAATATTGTGTCCTTCGTCGTGTAAAACAGACTCTACTCCCTTGCTGGGGCTTCCGAATATAAAGTGTACCTTATCCCTCGTTTTATTTTTGATCTCGGATAGCGTCGCCTGGTCGAGCATTTGGCCAAACCGGGAGGTGGCTATCCTTAAGCCATCGGCATCCTTTAATTCTTCATGTAGCGTATTTGCTATACGCACATTATAACCCCAGTACAGCGGGATATCTCTTTTATCCACGAGCTGAACCGTTATTGGTCTTCGCGAAAAGATCCTGACCGATATGCGCTCTCCTGTATGTAGTTGCCTGCCGTGTGGCGGCTTCAGGAGGACCGGGCTGTCGAGACCGACATCGACCCAAACGCTCTGGTCAGATCCTACCTTGGTCACAATACCTTCTCGGTATTCCTCTTCGTTTTTGAGTAAGTCGCTGACAGCATGATGGGGTGTCCTTAACGGTGGAATTACCCCGCAAAAACGCAGGTTGTCTTGCATAGGGAATAGCTTTTTCCGCAGATATGGCGGACATTCCGCATAGCGCAAGACGGTACTTATAAACTTGCTGTCATCAAGTCCTTTGGTCTTGTATATTACAATCTCATCGACCCGGAATATGGAAGCGGCCCTCGCGATCTGGCCGACTTTATATGTCCTTATTCTTGGATCAGGACTTTCCTCGGTTAAAGAGGATGGGATGAGTAGGTTTATAAGTGTCTTTCCACGGTTGACACTCATACTGTCCTCATACTTGGGGTATTGGAATGCAATAATAGTATATAAATGTTACGTGGAAATTATTAGCAAGAAATCTGTTTTTTAATCTAATTTACGACTAAGCAACATATAAGAGATATAATATCGATTCGTTAATGATATATTATAATGCAAGATTGAAATATTTTCACATACCACAATGAATAGATTAATAATCGTATGAAATATTATTAATATTAGATGTAGTTACTATATGTACTAAATATTATTAATTAATTTAAAATTTAAAATATTCAGAGAAGATTCAAAAAGGGAAGTCGATGAATTATTGCTCAGTAGATATTAAGGAGTCTAGCAAGAATAGCTATTATCAAATTATTGTTATAGATGACTTAGATTATAATAAAATTAATGATAAACTATTAAAATATAATTTAACAATTAATAAAATAGATTTAAAAAGTAGAAAAAATAGTTACTTAATAGAATCAACAGAAATGTTAGGTAGATATTTAAGAGAATTTAAAAATTATAGTTACTATATATTTAACAATTCAGAATTTATTGAATTAATAGTGAAAATGAATAATAATGAATATATTTTAGAATATATAGATTATCTAGGATTAGATAATGAAGAAGAAATTAATGAAATAGATGAATTGTTAAGATTTAATAATATAATTAAATTAGTAGAAATATTAAAAACATATAATGTCCAAATAAATTCTCAAGATTACATAAAAAGATATGAAAAAATATCTATTTTCAAATCTGGGCTTATTTATACAAATGTAAATCTTACATTATTAATTAAATTATTAGAAAAAATTATGTGATATTATGCCAATAAGCCCTGTTGATTTATATGAAATATGTAAAAAAGCATATCCAATAATAAAAAAGATAACACTCAAGAGAGTAGGGGCCATTTTAACTACATTATCAATCTTATTTTATATAGAACCATTCAGAAATACTGTTATTCCGTCATTTAACGAGATATGTACAGAATATAATAGTTTATTATTTATGTTTGGATTATTCGTATTTAGCATAGGATTTTTGAGGACATCCACAAATGTTGAATATAATTATTGCAACTTATTTTCATCATCAAAAAGAGGTAATTCAAAGCGTTCCCAAATAATATTTAAAAATATAACATCAATTGATGTAAATGGAAGAGAGGGTACAATCCCCTTAGAGATAATAATAAATAATAATTTCATTTTTAAAAAATATATTGTTGATACAATAAAAAGAAATTTAAATATATATTTAGATGTAAAATACAATAGTATTATTATAGACATAACAAGCAGTAATAAATTTGATACAATTATAGATGACTGTAATAATGGTGATGCACGATTTATACTTACTAATGATATTAATATAAAGCCAATAAAGCGCCAACTAATGGTTATATTAAAACAAGATGCAGATGAATATGAGCTTGAAGCAAACATTATAACAGAATATAAAATTAAATCTTTAAAGAATAAATTATTGTTATTAATATGCAAATATATTCTCTTTTATAATAAAAGAAATTTTCAAATTCGTCGGCCATATAGTTAAAAATTTATTATATCATAAATAAGCAAAGATTTATATCTATAGTATGCAATTTATAAATATGCCCCAGATTAGTGGTAAAAATACATATTATACTTATAAAGTTAGCATTAGAACAGACATTAATTTAAGTGAAAAAATTACCGATTTTGAAAAGCTTATAAAAATAATAAGCTCCAATAGATTAATAGATTTTGAAGATCCAAGTAAAAAAGGATTTGTCGCATACCAATTTGATAATGATGGACCAATAGAAAATAGTACTCCAATTGAAAAAAGTACAGTACAAAACATGTTAGTAGTAAAACATATTGAAAAAAAAGTAATTAAAAATAAGCCATTACCTCAAGAGATAATTGATTTAAAAAAGGAAAAAGATATTCCAGAAAATGCTAGAAATTTATTAGAAAAATTCATAAAAAGAGAGTATATAAGAACAATTCCTCAAGACTTTATATTTATTCCAGGGGATAGTGTTACATTAATATTTCCATCAAATAATTGTGAAAATACATTAACTTATCAATTAGTACCTTACCTTGGAGACATATTTGATATCGTTCCGGATATAAATACTAGAAGGATTAACCATGATTTACTTGAATGGTTAACTTGGAAAGTAAAAAGAACTAATAATGGTGCATTAGGCGATATATATATTAGCGAAATTCAAACATATGATTCGAATGCAAGAGGAAATGATGGAGATTTAAATATTAAAATTCCACACATAGAACAAAATATGTATGCTATGTTATCAATGGGTTTATGCCAAGGATGTAAAGGAGTTGATGTTACTTTATCATATAATAAGGGAGTTTATAGATTTATTTTACGCCCAGAAGGAAGTTATACCCCCATATGGACAGCAACGCAAGCATATGATACAGATAATTCCAAAGTAAATAAAATATTAACGATAAGAGATATTAGTTTAAAAATAATTCCATATCTATATAAAAAATATGTAGAAGATAAACATAACTGGGATAATGAGAAAGGATCCATCCAAGATAATCTTCTAGAGCAGGTAAGGAAAAAAATTGAAGTTTAATAGTTAAAAAACATATTTTTATTTTACAGTAAATATTACACTTAATTTTAAAATCTTATTCTTAAAAAAAATTGTAATATTTAATATATCTGTAGTATAAACATACTATTGTTGAGATTTTACAACAGTAAAATATTTAATGATAGTATAAAATAAAATTATATTTAAGAAATAAAGGGTAAGCTTCTTAATACTAGTTTTTTTACATTACTTTTGTGAGTTAATACAAAAACGCGAAGTAAACAAAAAATATTAAGTTTCATTTTATACCCCTTGAGCATTTATACGTTGTATCTTATAGATTTAGTTGCCTACGGGGGTTATCTGCTGCCTTCTTAACGTTTGACCTTGATTGTTTTGCGTCCTGGTTTTTGACATTTTAATGATTACATACCTAGATATATTAGAACTAAAAAATTTAATAAAAGATTTATTGGAAGTCTTAATAGGCTATTAGTATGTTATTATATCCACATAGGCGATTCACTACTTAAAAAGTGAGTATCATATTTCATTCTGAAATAGATAAAAGTATTTTGGTTTTGCCATAGGCCTTTTTGTGCCAAGTATAGAGGTTATTATAGGCTCATAGGAGCCCAAAATACTTATATCTAATTATGCCATAGCCTCATAAGTAGAAAGATAGGTTTATTCAAAACTTGTAATATTTAAGAATTGGTATCTGGGAGATTTTTTATTTTCTGAATAATAAGCCCCTATTAGGTCATTTTCCATTTCAAGGAGTTGATGTTGAGGAATCGGATTTTCAAATTTATAGTAAGAAAAAGCCATTCTCGATTCATCTATTAACTTTTGACTGTGAGTATAAAGACGCGCATTGAAGTACCGTGATTGTCCGATATAGACAACATCTTCAATATCTGTATCAATTAATTTATAAAGTCCATAAGAAGCTGGAACTTTCCTAGCATTCTCTGATGATAATTGTTCCATATCACTCCATTCTAGCCTCATCCAATCTTTATCAATAGGTTTACTATGTATTATCAATGGTGGATGGCTTGGCCCGCTGGATGGATTGACATTATTACCTTGTATTCTTCCGCCACGCCTGTTTGATGATCTATTGCCGGATTTTATGTAATTAGGATGAAATCGACCATGGTTTAGTAATGTAGATTCGCCAGTTTCAAGCCGGTATTGCCATAATAAATAACATTCCAATCCCCTTTGGTCAGCTCTATTCATATATGGATTAGGAACATATGAGCATTCAAATTCCATATTTTCAGCATCTTTCCATGCCCAGTGACCAGGCGCGGCTGTATGCGGATCGTTAAAAGGCATCTCAGGTTCAAGTATTTTTAAACATAACGTTCTTAACCGTGTTTTTAGCTCAGTAGTTTCACCAATATATGATAAAATATTCCTATCTACTGGTTTAATATGATAGAGTCCTTGACGGTCAGGTATTCGCTTGAAATTACGGTTTGAGCTTTCAAACTTCACCCATCTACTCCAGTTTAGACCACACCAGTCATAATCTAAAAAGCCCATAATACATCTCAACTGTAATCATCAAATTATAAAAACATATTCATAAAGAAAATATTTAAGTTTAGTTTGTTAAAATCAATTGAATATTTTTGACTAGTGACAGATCATGATACCTAAGAACATTATTAAGGAAAACATTTTGGAATCTATCAAAACGATTGATAAAAATGGCATACCAGATGATAGAAGATCAAAAAGATATGATTTGCTTTTTAAAGGGAAAAAGTATCCTCCGAAATATATCATTTCACTCGCTAATGTATTTGCTAATGGTAAAGAATTAGATAGTTGTGAATTTAATGGTGGGAAAGAATCAAATAGATTTTTAATCAAGCTTGGTTTTAATATTGTTCATAAAGAAAGGGAATATTGTGAAATATCCATTGATGGAGACTTAAAGAAAAATTATGTAGTTACGATAATTCTAAAAGATAATGATAATAAAGACAGTAAAAACCTCATAAATAAAAAAAGACTTAAGGCTGCTACTCAAATCCTAAATTGTATTGATAAAGAAGTAAATGAGGATACAATAGTATTGTTCCCTGCAGGATGGGTGAACACTGGTAGAAAATCTGCTGATATAATATATGATACTGTTGAAAAATATTTTACCAGGATATTACAGAAAAATAAGAATAATATTGTAGCTGTCGTAGGAATTGATGGTAAAATTAACTCAGATAACATTCAAAGAGACCAGATAGCTTTAGCGATCAATAAAAATGGAATAATAGCAATAGGTAGAAAATTTTATCCTACAAAAGATGAGAATGGTGTAATTTCTATAGCAAAAAGTTTTAATTGTCTAGAGTGTGGAAAAAACAGATATTTTGAGTTTAATGGTTTGAAATATTTTTTATGCATATGTTATGATAGTTTTGGATTGAAAAAATTAAAAATTAATAATCCAGGAATGGATGTCATATTAAATCTGGTACATAGATTTCACCCGGCAGGAGAAGGTAATTCAGGAGATGTATATTTTGCGAGACATGGTTTCGCTGGAGTATCAAAACAATGGAAATGCAAAGTATATGGATCTGCTATTTATTTCAACAGAGATATACAAGAGACTTGGCCGACAGGGGTATACTGGAATAAAGGAGAAATGAGTACGAGCAAATGGAAATACCAATATAATACAATAGGAAGCAAGAAAAAAATATTAATGGATACAATAGCAGGAAAAGTATTATTAAAAATTTATGAAAATTAAATTTTTATCTATTCATCACCATATTTTACAATAATCCATGTCGTATAACCAGATCCACTCTTTCTGGGCCTTCTTTCCGTATCCCACTTACCTTCTCCAAATATCTCATTTAATGCTCTACTTACACGTGTAAAAGCTAATCTTTCTCTTTCTTCATTTTCAATAATGTCTGGTAATGCATCCTTGATACGAACCTGAATACCTTTCCAAGGAATACCAAATTTTCGTATATTATCAATTAGTTCTTTATCAGCTTTTAAAGTATCAATTGCTGCTAAAAAGTAAGATTCCATTATATCAATAGAGCTTTTTATACCATCACCGTTATTTTCTATTTCAATATCTTCATCTACATTATCAGAAGACTGAGTATCTTTTGACAATTCAGTTTTCGGTATCGCTTTATTAAATTTTTCTTTTAATGTACGGGTAAATGTTATTGATTCATCGAGACAGAAATCAGGGTCTCGGACATTATACATATTTTCAAACGACAATACTCTTATCGGAATTGGATAAGTTTGATTATCATTTGAGCTACTCCAATAAACACCATGACCTCTAATCGGCTCATTGAGAAGTGAGCTTAAAATATCATCACTAAAATGAGCGTTTGCTTTCTTTAAAACCTGTAGATCGTATCCTGATAATAAATGGAAAACGAACCAATTATCACCCTGACTTAATATCTCACCAGAAATACTACCGGGCTGTTGGGTGATCATTATCATACCTAGATCATATTTCCTGCCTTCTTTAACCCAGGAAATATATGGTCCTTCACCTGAACTTCCAGCAGAATTTCCTAAGACGGTCTGAGCTTCTTCGACTACGGCTATTGTCGGTATTGTTTCTGGTTTTGCTTTTGTGAACTCTTGCTGATTGATTTCAAATATTTTTTGAAGAATAAGACTCGATAAAACTAATCCCTGTGAACCGCGCATCTGTGATAAGTCCACTATACATATTTTACCATTTTTCAGGGAATACAAGATCATGTCCAACATTTGACTGCTCGGATCATGTAACATTTTAACTAACGCAGTCATATTACTTCTTGCTGCTACCATTTCAGCTTCATTCGTATCCTCAAGTTTAAGAATTCTTCTTATAAGAGCTGCATCAGCACCATTACCATTTTCAAATATCTCATCTACTAATTCTTGCCACTCGCTATCGTTAAGGCTTTTTAATTTTCTAATGTTTTGTTGCTCCTGCTTTTCTGGAGGCAGTGCTATGGCTAATACTTCCGCAGGCCTTAAACGTCTTATATCAATTTTAATATCACTTGCAACGAATGATTGATAAAATCGACTGGGAGCTTTTCTTTTTGTGAAAATGACGATTTTATCTTCAAGTTCTTTTACATCACATAATCCAGGACGACTTTTATCATCAGGCCAGAAATATTCACCATCAGGATCAAAAATTATTGTGCCTACAGGAACTTTATCCCGTCCTCTTTTTTTAGTGGTCGGTGTCTCTTTATATAAATTACTAAATAGTAGCTTATTTAAGTTTGATTTTCCAAATCCTGCACGCGCAAATACAAATGTCCTACGTGATACTATATTATTAATATCAAATTTTGGTATTATTGCTGGATTTTTTAACTGCATCCATGGTAGAATGGATAACCTACTATCAGTTCCGCTATAGATATATTCACCTAATGCGAAGAATCCTAACTCTGCACCTTTAATATTATGACCTGCTACTTCTTTTAATATCTCTTCAGATAAGAAAGCCACCTTGCTGCCCACGTGAGGTAATCTTCTATGAGAAGCTATAAAGATAAGTTTATCATCAATGATCCTTACAACACCCAAAACCCGTAGATTTATACGATATTTAAGATATTGTTCTCTAATATCATCAGGAATGTCCCTACCAGCCGATATTGCCCTTATGTTAAAATCCTCACCTGCACTTGAAGCTAATCTTCCCTCGGAAGAAATCGATGTTATTCTACCTAATACACCCTCATGGTCATTTCCTAATTGTACAAGTAGGAATTGACCATGCATAGGCATATTTTGATAATCAGCTCGATATGGCAATACTAGATCTGCATGGAATTCAAATCCACCTTCACTAAATCCCCTAAATACACCAATAATTTGATCCTGTGGAAAAAGCTTCATTCATATCTCCTGTTCGCGACATCATATTTTAATTGAAGTGCATCCATCACACCACGTTTATTATGGGCAATTGTGTCCCTTATTGAATTGAAAATTTGATCTTGAAGAATATCATAGTCAAACTGTACAATTTGAGCATGTTCATGTGCTTGCTGGAGGCATCTTGGATAATACGGGATGGGAAAACCATTTATCGCATCAGATAACAGATAACCAAAAATTTCCGATGCTTGAGGAGATTGTTTTGAGAATAGATCCACAGCCCATACAGGATCATTACTCATCGGGCCGAATCTAACCAGATACATATCTCCTGCCACGAATCTAGGAACTTTACCAGTATCTTCTATTTCTGCACCTTGGGCATATTCTTCCCACTGATATGATTTAGCCTCAAGTTCTCTAGGCACACGAACAAATCGCGCTTCACCGGCTGGCATTATTTCTTCCAGAGCTAAAGCTAATTGATAACGCGTATAGACTTTACTATGCTTTGCGATACCTACTAAAAACACTTTTTTTCGATCTTTCTTGAGTATCCGATCAATAGCTTCTTCTACATTTTTTCTCCATTTTTGTGTATACTTATCCCGGAATATCAGACTTCTCAACAAACCATCTCTTACTAGTAAAGTATTTGTAGCAAATTCTTGAAAACATATTTTTTCATATAAAACAGCCCATTCACAAAGATCACGATAAACCCTTACCCATGAAGGAGAAATTTGTTCAGGATTTTCACGAATCTTACGTCCAGGAGGGATCATATAACTTAATTCACTTAAAAGTAAAGGTTCAACACCTAGATCAATCATCATTCTTCCGAGAGCAGTTCTCGGAGTCCCATCAGAATTGAATTGTTCTTCGCTTAATTTATCAGTATCAGTTGTATGGGAAATAACATCTAAACATAACTGTTTTCCATATGAATCAACAACTCTGACAAGCTGAACATAAAAAGGATCAAAAACAAGCTGATTATTACCACCATCGCTTGCTACTAATGAAATTGATGTGGCAGTCCTTGGCCTAATTATTTGAACATCACTTACTAAAGGACGGACCTCATTACGTAAATCCTCAAGTAACTTTTTATCGGCAAATATCCTTTTACTTATTGATTCCCTCAGATTCGGAATTTCATCAGTATCGAACATTTATCGACTCCTTTTAGACTATTCATGACTAAGACTAAGTTATATCAATAATATTTTTGATATATGATAGTCATTGATTCAACATCCATGATCTAACATTTATTTTCAGATAATTTCGCTAAGAATATTATTGAATTAATTGGTATTCATACATCAATAATTAATCTTTTGTTGATATTTAATAGGAAAAATGTAATTTAATGGAGAATATATTAAAAATAGATAGTTTATTTATCTGGAAAAATTATATACTAAATCAGTCATTAGTGAACCAGAATACAAAAAAAGCAATGACATAATAAATAACTGTTTTATATTATCTAAGAAGAATTTTTAATTCTACAAGTTCTTCCCTAAGCTTGATGTTTTCTTCTTTTAACTTTATATTCTCTTCCTTTAGTTGATTTATTTCAGTTTTAAGAGTAAGTATATGATCATTCTGTAAGTCATTATTAAGGGGATTCAATTCTGCTTTTTCAGGCCCAGTTTCATCAAAAATATCTAAAGATTCCCTAACTTTAGGCAAACTATTAATTTGTGGATTATAATTTTTGTAAAGATACTTTCTTAATGCGTTATCTGCACGATTTTGTTCTCTAGGTATCCATCTAAAAATTATATCTAAATTTTTTTTATTTATGATACTTTGTATCTTGAATTTCTTTTCTTTTAGACGGTCTTCTTTGCATCTATATTGACCATTCAATTGTTTTACGACAAGCTCACTATCAGATAGGATTAAAGCTTTTGAATTAGCTGGTAAATGATCTAATGCTAGAATTACTGCATTATATTCGGCATCATTATTAGAAGCTCTATCTTGATATGTAAAGTATGATTCATCATCAGAAAAATATACTGCACTATAACCTGTGCCGCTTCCATCCACCATTATAGTAATTCTTTTATTATCTAACATTGATACACCTATAGCATTCATATATAAACTAAGATAGTATTCAAAATTAATTATTTACTGTTTAAACCTCAACAATGAACTATACACCAATCGTATATATACATATTATATAAAGCAAATACATTAAAAAAGTCAACATAAATAAATAGTTATGATTTAATTGGATACTATTTTTTAAAAAGATTAGATAATTACATTACTAAGGTAAAATTAGAATATTTTAGTTATGTAACAAAAAATTTAACTATGATGAATACGAACGCTTAGTATGATAATGTATGTTCAACTTCAATCCCTTTGGCTCAGATGATGATAAAAGAGATAAACGGAGAGCTTTTACACAATCTCAGAAAAAAGAAATCTTGCACCAGCAGAACTACAAATGCGCTAAATGTCATAAACAATTAGACCTAAGAACAGTGGAATTTGATCATATTAAAGCATGGTCAGATAATGGTAAGACCACTATTAAAAATGGCGCAGCCCTATGTGCAAATTGCCACAAACTCAAGACTCATAAAAATACACTCAAAAAGGTCGAATCTAAGACGACAAAGAAGAAAGAAAGCAACCCATTATCATCTGCTTTGGGTATAAAACCAAAATCATCTTCGAGGAAGAAAGCCAAGGACCCCCTTGGATTAGATTTTAATATTGGTTTAGGATCGGCACCTAAGAAGAAAAAGAAAGGTGGCAAGAAAGATTCGTTTGGGTTTGGAGGCATTTTCTAATTTTCATATCTATTAGAGGTGACTGCAGGAGGTGAGACTATAGCTAATGAAAGAATTAACAATCCGAAGACACATGCTGATTACAGAATAAGACAAAGGACTACAAAGAACGGAAAGAAAGGGCAGATAATGGGCAGATATAAAAAAGATTAATAATAAGCTCAATAAACAAACTGAAATAGAAAAAACCAATTAAATTTATTTTAATTGGTTTTTTCTGCAAATACATTGTTTACTTCATTAAAGATATTAGAAAAATTCTTAAATGTTTCTTCCGATAGTGTATTCTTTTCATCGTTAATTCGGTTAATTACCAATCTTGCAATATACCATTTTTCAAATTTATCATATCCCAATCTTTCAAAGGCTTTAGATAATCTCTTCGTAATATTTTTAATTTTCTTTTCATCCTCAGTAAAAGATATATCGAATTTATAGTGCTCTTTTACTAGATCCATATAGAAATCTTCTGGGAACAAATCCTCTAATTCTGCTTCGGAATTATCAATGGAATCGCCTACAAATAGACATCTTCTACCGTTACCAGTAAATAATCGATCTTGGAATTCCTTTCCCTTACTACGACCTGCTTTATCACCATCTAAAAGTGCCATTATTTTAATACCATGCCCCATCAACATTGAAGCTAATGGAATTAAAATGCTAGTACCGCCCGCAGGGATTATAATTATATCATCAAATAAATGAGTAAGACCTTTTTCTTTTAATTTTTCATTAATTGACCAAAGAATTGTATAATCTGTTATACCCTCCACAATTAATTGCTTTTCAGAATAGAACAATGTTTGTGCTATTGAATAGCCAAGTGCAGCTTGTAAAGGAAATAGAGCGTCTTTATCTTTTGGCCATACATCTTCCGAAACTTTTGTTGTACCATCATCTGATTCATAAACAACTCTTACTCGTTCGAGATGCTTACCATCGATCATAAATGGAGAATGTGTAGAGTACAATGTTTGATTATTTTCAGATAACTTTTCAAAAAAATTTACTAATTTACCCTGTGCAGAACCATGCATATATAAACCAGGTTCATCTAATAACAATATTGCGTTTTGATGCGCTCCAGAAGCCTCTACTAAAAATATTGTATAGAACGAAAAGAAATATTGAAGTCCTCTACTTCTTTGATCTAATTCGATTTCACTGGGGTCGAAATCGTCGGATACCCATATTCTAAAAAATTGCCCATCAAGTTGATACCTAAATTTATGCCGTCTCTGTTCCCACCAATCAGAAAACATATCAGTCATTGTAGCTGATGCAGAAGACATTTGAACAGCGCGCTCATCAGCCATTTTTCTTAATATGCTTTGTTGTTTTTCTATGGAACTGGGGTCCAATTTCGCAATTTCATTTAAATTTATTCCTACTTGATCAAAAAGACATTTATTTGAACGGATACGGGCATTATTTGGATCATCCCGTATTGTATTTATCAAAGAAGGTATATGAATAGCACTATCTATTGCGTTATAGCTATCAAAATAAATAAATTTGGGGATGTTATTTTCAACCCATTGTTTAGCATTATCTACCTGTGATTGAACATCAATTAAATTTTTAAAGTCCCTTAATTTTATTATTATATGATAAAAAATATCTTTTTGCCATTGTTCATTAATAATACTTGATATCTTAGTTATTAAATCATTGATTTCTTGTTGACTAACGTTGACATCTAATTTTTGTTTAGATAAATTGATTTGTTGATTTATGAAATTTATAATTTTTTCTTTTATTGTTTTAAATTGATCTCCCTTACCATCTGGTGCAACTAAATCTTGAACCTCATTCAATATTTTTGTTAGTATATCTAATAATACAGAATTTTTAATATTAGGCAATATGGGAGTTGGTACAAATTCAATGTCCATATTCCATGAATAATATCTAGTGCATATTATATACTCTAAATTTTTTAATAGAGGCAAACTTTTACTTAATTCGCTTTTTTCTGAATCTAATAAAACAAATTTTACACTTGATACTGGCCAATCTTGTTTTTTAAATTCACTAGTATACATTTTTCTTGGAAATTCTTTTAATCCATCATACTTTTCACCATCAGAGGGATTTAATTTTGACAAACCTCGAAAAAGAGCGGATTTTCCAGCCTCATTTTTTCCTACAAATGCAGTTAAATTTTCACATGATATCCAGTCTGTATCCCGAATTTTCTTATAATTTTGCACCCTAAACCCAATCATCTTCATTGTATTCGCCCACTATGATTTCAATATTTTGAAATATTATAATAGTATAACTAAATTACAACTTGTTTTAATTAAATTAATAAATTATTAATTTTTCCCCAATGAACAAAATACAAATCAGAACTAAATAACTTAGTAAAAGAAATTATGATATTCTTCAATCAAGCTATGACAATAAATTTGTTATAATATCGATATGGTCTGATTCTATCACTTAAAAAGTGAGCATCATATTTCATCTTGCCTTCGTAATAACATTTGAAGGTATCCATATGCAGGTCTCTTCTACCGAAGAAAAAGTCAAATCCACTGGTATCGCTCACATCGGCATCCTGGTACAAGACCTGGAAAGGTCCATTAAATTCTACACAGGATTACTCGATATGGAAGTCGTCAGGCGCGATGATGATAAAGTCTTTCTACATACAAAGGGAACGCAGGACAGTCTAACACTTTTCAAAACCGACATTCCCATAATACCTGGTGGGCTGACTCATTTCGGAGTCTTTGTGGATGAAGACAACTTCCAAAAAGCAATGCATTACATCCGCAAGAATAACATAAAGATACTGCCCAACCCACACAGAAGGAAGCCGGGGATGTATGTGTACATAGAGGATCCGGACGGGTACAAAGTAGAGATATCAACATAGTACCCCAATAAAACATTTTAATTATTTTAGACAACAAAGCCAATATTCTTTAAAGAGATTAACCCCATACTTTTTGACCAGTTACATATCTTTTAAATTGACAATAGTAAACTAATTATACATTGCACATTTTAAAAACGGGTGTAAAAGAGGCATCATATGGACGAGATCGATGTTAAAATGTTAAAAGAGCTCTGGTCAAACTCCCGTATCCCGTATCGCGACCTGGCCGACAAAATGGAGCTCTCCGTCAACTCGATCCATAAAAGAGTCCAGTCAATGATAGATATGGGCGTCATAAAAAGGTTCATCGCTTACCCCTCTTCAAAAGCCTTACCATCGGTCATGATAGGAATAGCCGGCTGGTCCGATGCGCCTGACATCGAAGAAGCCGCCCGCGTCATTGGCAACGACCCTTGTACGCAAAGGCTCGGGCTATGCAGCGGCAATTTTATGCTGATCGTAGGGTTATTACAGGACATATCCGAAATGAGCCGCTACATCACCTTCGTGACAAACGAAGGAAAGCTCACCGGCATGAACGTGGCAATAACTGGCCTGAACGAGATACAAAAGACAGTGGACAATGCTTTAACAAATCTCGACTACAGGATACTTGCTGCGCTACAATACGATTCAAGAAAACAGATCGTAGACATCGCTGAAGAACTGGGCGTATCCGCTAAGACGATTAGAAGGCGCCTGGACAGGATGGAAGAGAACGGGCTGATACATTACAGCGTTTATGTGGATGTCGAATCATCCGGCTATATACACGCGACTTTCGAGGTAAAGACAAAAACTGGCGCTGACGTCACCGGTCTGTTCAATAAGCTTAGAAAAGAGTACGAGCATTACTTTATTGTTATCTGGCCGTTTTATACTACGCCGGACCTTTTCAATATCAGTATAATTTCTAGATCGTTGTCTGAACAAAACGCTTTTCTTAACAGGCTAAAAAATGAGGGAGTATTTGAAAAAGTCACCTCCCACATGATATACAAATACACATTTTATGATACATGGCGCGAAGAGTTGATTAAGAAAAGAGCTTCTGAGTAGAGTGTTCCGTAAATTTATAGGATGCCATCTCTTTCACCACAAAGTACACAAGGGCAACTAAGGTGCACTAGCTTAACCACAAAGGACACAAAGGCAACCAAGTAACACAATAAATTTTTTTAAAAGAATATCATAGGAATGATCATTATTTGTAAATAAATTCATAAAACTCCCTTAAAGCACATGTTTGGATTAAAATATAGTTAAATTAGGGGAAAAACCTCCCCCATCATCTAAAAAAATTTTTTGTGTGCCTTTGTTGCCCTTGTGTACTTTGTGGTTAAGCTAGTGCACCTTAGTTGCCCTCGTGTACTTTGTGGTTAAGCTAGTGAACCTTAGTTACCCTCGTGTACTTTGTGGTTAAGCTAGTGAACCTTAGTTACCCTCGTGTACTTTGTGGTTAAGCTAGTGAACCTTAGTTGCCCTCGTGTACTTTGTGGTTAAGCTAGTGAACCTTAGTTGCCCTTGTGAGGTATTTGATCATAAACAGAAATGAGCATGCATCAACAATTTTTTAAAATATGATCATTATGCGATGTCCTATTTTTCAGCCTATCTTATTAAAAACCGGACATTTTGATGTCCCATTTTGGTCCTGATTTATTACCGCCCTAAAACATGGAAATATATCCCTTCCGTGGCCTAGTACATCTCGAGGCAAGTTGAGTGCTTCACTAAAAAGCCTACCTAAAAAGCCAACAACAGGTCCCGGCAAAAGATCAGGATGTAAGAAAAATGAGACAGAACGAAAACTTGGACATTGAAATAGAATACACAGGCCATATCTGCGAGGATAACGCCGAGTCTTACCGGATTATACATAACAGTCCGCACTACCGCATAGGTTACGGAACGACCACTGTAGGTGAAAACCTGTTCTCGTTTTTCGTCGAGGTCACGCTGACACTGTTCAATGAGAGACCGAGAGTGAACATCCAGACTCTTGAAAAGGACCTGATGATAATAAAAGAGCTTCACAGGCGCGGCTATACGCTCAACTGCCATGACGATGCCTGCATATCCGCGGAACTCATCGTATCCCCTCAAAAAATAAAGTCGGAATACGAGGATGTCAAGACACTGATCGAGGATATACTGGCAAAAAACTACTGAATCAAGATCACAAGGATTGATTAAAAATGGTATTAGGAGAAGACATTTGGAGCCATTTCGGAATGTGGTGGGCTGTATTAATATGGATAGCAATATACGCCGTATTCCTGTTATTCGTACCGTTCTACAAAAAGAGCCAGGTAAAGCCCGCGGGAGTCTACCTGGCGTTCGTAGTGGCATTTGCAATTGAAATGTTCGGCATACCTTTCAGCATGTTCGCGATAGGATGGCTGTTCGGCTATACGCTGCCTGAAGGAATACTATGGGGGCACACCCTTGGAGACTACATAGGCTTCTGGGGCATGTACATAGGAATTGCAATATCGTTAACAGGAGCTTTACTCGTGCTCATGGGCTGGAACCAGATACACAAGAATTACTGGAGCAAGGAGACCGGGCAGGGCAAGCTCGTCACTTCCGGCATCTACAAGTACATACGCCACCCTCAGTACACCGGGTTCTTCCTCATCACGTTCGGAATGATGGCCGAGTGGGCGACGCTGCCGTTAATAATTCTGTACGTGCTGCTCCTAGCCCTGTATTATGGCCTGGCGAAGAGGGAAGAGAAAGACATGGAAAAAGAGTTCGGCAGCGATTATAATGAATATAAAAAGAGTACGAAGATGTTTATACCATTTATAATATAAATGAGTGATAATATGAAAGATAACAAAGCAGACTCCCGAAAAATAGGCCTGACAATAGCAGGCCTCCTGTTTTTCCTCGCGGGCTCGATAGCCCTGATGGGTATAATAACGGCAGAGATATTCTATCCTGAAGTTTACACGACATCAAATAATATGATCAGCGACCTTGGCGCTACAGAGCCGCCCAACAGCAAGATATACCAGCCGTCTGCCACAATTTTTAACATGACCATGATACTGGCAGGCATTATGGTACTTACCGGCACATACTTCTTGTCGAGAGAGTATAAAGACTGGGTCGCAATACTACCAATAGGGCTTTTCGGCCTCGGAGTTCTGGGTGTCGGGATATTTCCGGGAAATGTAAATCCGCAGCACCCGCTTTTCGCGATGGCGGCATTCATTGGCGGAGGACTGTCGGCAATATGCTCTTACAGGATCATAAAGTCCCCGTTCAAGTTCGCGGCTGTATTATTCGGGCTGATAACTCTTGTCTTCCTGTTCACCACGGGTATCACCATGCCTGTGCTGGGAGGAGGCGGAACGGAGAGATGGGTGGCGTACCCCGTAATTCTATGGCTCATCGGCTTTGGAGGATATCTGCTGGGAGCCGCGGAGCAGAGAAAAGCTGCCTGAGATGGCCTGAACATTATTTCTTTTTTTAATTATCCGATCATTTCAATTCATTATTCTTTAAAAATTGTAAATAGTATTAACCTGACACTTTTTAATTAAGAAAATATTGTAAGTCCTATTTTTTATTTACTCTCCATAGGTAAACAAATACGACGATAACGACGACCCATAATATCAAACCGGGGACCAGCAGACATACCATATAGCTCATACAAAGCAGCATTGAAAATCCATCGATGATCTCGTCAGCCCCGTTATCAGGATAGTATGATACGGGACGATCTGCCAGCGGCATCGACATATTATACCTATATACCTCAGGGGCCGTGTGGTTTTCAAGCTTTTCGAAGTCCGGCTTTATGATCTTTGTTATTACAAGATCGCTCTCAAACGTAGCCCTATCAAAATTTGTACCGGCTACAATGTACCCGCCATCAGAGGTCTGCTCTATAAAGACACCTTGATCGCTTTTTAGCCAGTGATGGCTTTCCGAATAAGTACCGTTCAGAGGAAGCATTTTCTTCCATAACAATTCACCGTTGCCGTCAGTCTGCATAAAATAAATATTCCTGACATTCGGATCCGGGTAAGCATATTTCCACGTAAACCCGGTAAGCATGTACCCGTCACTGTTTTTAACTGCCAGCCTCCCCTGCTGCCAGTCGGGGTGATCTGAAGTCACATTCCAGATCTCGTTCCCTTCCGGGTCCGTCTTAATAAGACATGCTTCATTGTCAATGGTACACGGTATTAAAAATCCGCCATCAGACAGTTCAACGATTCTTAACCCCTGGTCTTCTGAAGAATAGCCATAAACACGGTCCCATTGCCTGATACCATTAGCATCGGTCTTGAGCACGCTCAATCTTCCATGAAGCGATGAGCCGATGACGATAAAACCGCCATCGCCAGTCTGAGTCACATAATTACCGTATCCGCTGCCATTTGTAGAATAGGTATAATTCCACAGAAGGTTGCCGTTTGTGCCGAGTTTTGCGAGATATACCGGTCCGGTATAAGACCTGGACAACCCTGACACTATGTAGCCGCTGTCACCGTTCTGACATATACACAGGCCATAGTCATCCCTGTCACCTCCGAAAGTGGTTTCCCATTGTTTATTCCCTGAAGCATCAGTCTTAATAATGTAAATATCGGGATAGGTCGTTCCGGGACTATCGGAATGCTGGGCAGTGCCCGATATAATGAATCCCCCGTCGCCGGTCTGCGCTACGCTGTATCCAAAATCCGTGTTCGCATGGTCGAATACCTGCTTCCACAGGACATTACCATTTTTATCAAGCCTTACCAGTAAGATGTCAGACGTGTATTGGATAGGACTGGTATATGCAAGAAGGATAAAACCCCCGTCAGCCGTTTGTTCCACATCTTCACAATATTGGGTGCCGGGCAAAGGATAGATCGTTTCCCACTCAATATAGGGATTGATCGGGCTTTCGCTAAAGGATGGCTGAGGGATAAGAAAGAGTGACGCTAATATTATAATGGTCAATGAGACGGTAAGATTTCTTACTTCCATGATAGCCTTCCTGATATTAAACTTATGATAATAATAAAGAAATTTAAATCTTTCTATAATTTGAGGCCGGTAATGAACCTGGAAACTATGATAAGAAAATTTGAATCTGGTACATATCTAATATTTTAAAAATTTTTATCAAAATAGAATTAATCGTAGGAAAGTAAACTTTTAATCAATAAATTTATTTTAAGTTCGCCCATCTATTAAGAGATGCCCGGTAAAAACTACTCGAACAACATCATAAAATTCCTGCTCATCGCGACAACAGCCACCATATTAATAAACGCAATATTACTGCTGCTACCCACATCAATATCCATATTCTACGAAACTATCCAGTTCCTCTGGCCGGTCCTCTGCATAATACTTTTAGCGAACATCTATCATTCCAGCCAGGATAAAAACATCAGACATCTGTCATTATTATACGCTATAGCCCTCATACCATGGACTCTCACGATATTATTATGGGAAGTATTGCTGCCCATATTTTTCTATAACGACCTTGCATACTATATAACCGGATTCGGGTTTTTAGTATCCTACGCCATTATCGCATACGGCCTTTACCGGCTGAAGAATTCAAAACAGTGGTACATCCAGTCATCGCCGAACCACCTGATCAATTTTATCGCAATAATATTAGCAATAAGCGCGATCATATTCGTCCTCGTAAACTTGAGCCTGGATGACCCCCGGCTGATAGACATCATCACTTTACTGACCTATATCATGGGGGATATTGTCATCCTGTCATTATGCTCCAAGCTGATAGTGATGAACCTCAAGGCCGACCTGAAATATATTATCATTTTTATCGCCGGGTTCGTTTTCATCAATTCGATAGCTGATACCCTTTTCCTGATGAGATGGATACTGCCCATGAAATACATATTCTCATTCAAGGTATCACTGCTAACAGACGTGATCTATACCGTGTCATTAATATTTTTGACAGTGGCCCTGCTTGTGTATAACACGGACCTGAAGAACAGGGCGCTGGCGGAGATCCGTAAAAAGCTTGACGATAACAAAATATTCATAGACAACATGATAGCACATTCTCCCGACCCCATGTGCGTATGGGACAGGTCCGGCAACATCATGCTGATAAACGATCCGTTCCTGAAGATATTTGACACAAAAAGAGCGGACATCATAGGAAAGTTTAACTTATTCGAACATGCGTACAGTATGGATAAGGAGCTATCGGACAAGATCAAAAATGTTGCGAATGGAAACAGCCTGTTCATCCCGAAGATGAAGATCTGCTTAAGTAAAAACAACGGCCATGACAGACATGTTTCGCTCAAGATCTTTCCGATATACGATTCATATGGTGAGATAACCAGCTATGTTTCAAATTTAGATGATATCACTGAAAGGCTAAGGACCGAAGAGGAACTTCTCGATTCAAAATTGCAGAATGAGTTCTATCTGGACCTGATGACACACGACATCAACAATATGAACCAGATAGGCATGGGTTTCCTTGAGCTGGCCGACGACATAATTGAAAGAGAAGGAAGCCTGGGAAAAGATAACAGTATACTGATCGGGAGGCCGATGGAAGCATTCAGGAACAGCTCAAGGCTCATAGAGAACGTAAGAAAGATACAAAAGGTAAAAAATAAAGACCTGGCTTTCGAAAAGTTTGATATCAATAATGTTTTGGAAGAAGTCAAAAATGACCATAAAGACATACAGGGCAGGGATATAACGATAAACCTGTACCCTGAAAACGGGCATACGGCCATAGCGAATCAGTTCATCAAAGACGTATTCACGAACCTTATCGGCAACTCGATAAAACATTCGCAGAATAGCGGGCCTGTGGTCATTGACGTTAAAACAGAAAGAACGATTGTGGATAATAAAGAGTATTGTAAAGTGAACATCGAGGACAATGGCCCAGGCATACCTGACCCGAGAAAAGATGAGGTCTTTGGCCGCTTTGCTACGGGCTCGGCAAAAACAAGAGGCCTGGGGCTTGGATTGTATCTGGTAAAGGTGCTGGTCGAAAGCTTTAACGGTAAAGTATGGGTGGAAGACAAGGTGGCCGGCGATCATACAAAAGGCTGCAGGTTCGTCGTGCTGTTGCCAATGGCAGAACAATGATCAAATAAGATGCGGGCATACCTGAATATTGTAATAATATCCATAATGGCCTATTGAAGATCAGTGTAAATGAGTCGTTAGACCATTATAGGTCAATGTCTTTAATGGCGGTATTTTCATGAAGAGCTTGATGATAGTAGAATCCATACATCACGGTAACACCAGGAAGATCGCCGATGCTATGGCGCCCATATTGAACGCTGAGATAGTAAAACCATCCGAAGTCGATGCGAGCAGGCTTTCAGAGTACGACATCATCGGCTTTGGCTCCGGGATATATTTTGGAAAACACCATAGGAACCTGTTAGATCTGGCAGATAAGCTGCCGTCGATGGATAAAAATGCGTTCATATTCTCAACATGCGGAAACAAGAGGCTGGCGAGCCATAGATTTTTAAGGGAAAAGCTCGAGTCAAAAAACCTGAAGATCGTCGGGGAATTCTCATGCAAGGCATGGGACACGTATTCCATACTGGGGCTTATAGGAGGCATAAATAAGGGCAGGCCTGATGAGAATGATCTTGAGGAAGCCCGAAAGTTCGCAAAGTCCATTATTAAATGAGTAAGAAAATGGATAATACGATCGAGACTGCCAGCCATTAGTTAAAAAAGCTGAAAAAAGAAAATAGGATCGATCAGCTTACAACAGCCCGGATCCTATCTTAGTGATCATTTGCGATATTTTCTATTCTCATTTCTCAGCTAATCCAGGTCCGACATTAAGCCCGTTTAGCATTAACGATTTATAGAATGCTTATACTTTAAACTGTGATATTAGACAATAGCCCAGTATTTTTAAATTATAATTTTTACTATAATATATAATTTTATCTGGAAATCTTTAATAATAAAGATGGATTTTAAAATGTTTAGGGGTAAGTAATGGAGGGTTGTGGTGAATAAGTATTTCGCTATCTTTATGGCGCTTGTTATGGTCGCCGTTTTAATTGTCGTAGGAGCTAATCTCCTGATGGAAAAAAGAGCGGAGCCGGTTGAGTCTTCGAATATTATACAAGATCTCGGAAGAACCATATTATCGCCGATATTCACGCTTTTTGGATCGGATATGCCTGATAATATGACGTCGATATCCGCCACACCTGCAGCCACGCCCGGTATCACGGACCCTGCTCAGGGTAACGATACAGGAAATTCCGATAATGGCCTTATTAACGTGACAGTGACGCCGTCCCCCACCCCGGTAGCTGGGAATGAGAAAATAGCGCCCGTCGTCACGTTCGAAAATCCGGGTGAAACCCGTAATTTAACCGATAGCCTGCTCAAGTCGAATGAATGGGATAGAACGATCGACCTGAACTTATACAGGTATTTTAACCAGAGCGGGGATCTTACGGCCAATATCACATCTACAGGGATACTCGGCCGCGGTTTCGGCTATACAATATCCAGCCATGTGATAACCTTCGATGACAACGAGACAGTAAAGCCGGTCCGGATCATGATAGACCCTGAGTCCATAATTGACGATAAGATAATCCTGCAGTTTTCTATCAATGAGTCCGGTGAGTACGTGACCGGAGATCACAGGACCTGTAACCTGACCATAAATATCGAACGGTCCACACCCACAATAACACCGCTGCCCACATGGCCGCCGGAAACGACTTATGAGACAGTCGTGATCTATGTGTTCAAAAATATGAGCGGAAATGTGACAGGTGTCGCGGAGGTGCCGGTTTACGTTAAAGACTATAAAAACGATGCGGTCGTCGACGCAGGCCATACCAACGCGACTGGATACTTCGTCTCTAAGAGATTGCCGTGTAAGGAGTATCTGCTGGAAGGCGGTGTAGGCTGGACGGAGTTCGGGCCGCAGGCGATACCTGTACAAACCGGAGAAGCGTATCGCGAATTCCAGGTGACGCCGCCATAGGCGTCAAACTTTATTTTTATCGTTATTTTCCGTCAGGAAAGCCAATATACAATATAAAATATTGTAAAAATATTATGAGAACCTTCCCGCGTCCCCGTGTCGTCGTCAGCGCCTGCCTTGAGTTCGAGCACGTCCGCTATGACGGGCAGATGATACCATGCAGGACAGTCAGAGAACTGATGGATTTTGTCGATTTTATCAAGGTATGCCCGGAATACGAGATAGGGCTGGGCGTACCCAGGGAGCCGATCCGGATAGTAAGATCCGGCGACGAATACAGGCTTATCCAGCCTAAGACCGAAAGAGACGTCACGAAAGAGATGGACGAGTTCACGGACAATTTTATGGCCTCGCTACCGGATGTAGACGGTTTCATCTTCAAGTCAAAATCCCCGACCATCGGCCTGAAAAACATCAAGGTCTACAGGGGCGCCCATGACCCCAACGTCGTCGAAAGAAGAAGCGGCTTCTTTGCGCAGAAGATCCTGGATAGATATCACGGCTATCCGATAGAGGAAGACCAGAGGCTGAATAACAATAAGATAAAGCACAACTTCCTCACGGCGCTTTACGCCTTTGCGGATTTTAGGCAGGTAAGAGAATCAGGCTCTATGGAGGCGCTTCATGATTTCCATAACAGGAACAGGTATCTTTTCATGGCTTATAGCCCGGCGCTTTACATGAAAATGAATGGGGCTTTTAAAGATGAGAAGCCGATCGAAAAGTATTTTGAGCTCCTTCGAGAGCTTTTTGCGGACATGCCTTCACATGTCGAGTACATAGACGTCGCCAGCACGATATTCAACAGGTACGATACGAGAGCTACGGATAAGGAAAAAAGCTGGTTCTATGAAGCTATGGAAAAATATGAAAAGAACAAGATAAGCCTGAACGGGCTGCTTGAAAGCCTGTTATTGTTCGCGGAAAAATTCGACGATGTGGAGATATTGAAGCAGACGCTGTTCGAGCCGTATCCGCTGGAGCTAATGCCGGACGTAGATACGGAAAGAGACAGGGAATATGCTATAATGTAGATATTTAGCGAGTTTTAACGGAAAGATAATTCACATTAGTGAGATAGACAATAAACATTCCATTGATATTTTCTTTTCAATATTCTTAAAAGTAAAAAGTCATTATCAAGCAATACGCTTGAAAATAGTTGGATCAATTTACCCATGTGTCGTCAAGAACTTCTTCCCATCTTCCTTGCACATTATCTCTACAGCTCCGCGAGCGGTCATAGCCGCCGTCGGCACGCCTCCTCCGACCATCGTCCACATTCCGCACATATAGAAATTTTTCAACCCCGGAAGCCTTGAGCCGAGTATCTTCCTCTGGCCGCTGTTCATCCACCCCATGTAAGATCCCTGCCAGTTCCCCGTATATCTTTCATATGTCGTAGGCGATGCGACATCTATAGCCTCGATCTGCTGCCTGACGCCGGGATAATGCTTTTCAAGCTCCGAGATAACAAGCTCTGCGACATTCTCTTTCTCCGCCTCGTATTTAGCGCGATCTCCGCCTAGCTTCTTCCAGTAAGCATGGTCGGCAGTTATGAATGAAGCCACTACAGACTTTCCTTTAGGCGCTATCGTAGGGTCTTTACAATAATGTTTGAATAATAGCTTATCGACAGGTACGCCTGTGATATTAACGGTCCCGTCAAGCTTGAAAACCTGCGAGTGTGGCTCATCCGAAAAGTCCCTTGCGATGCCCAGCGACACCTGCATGCCCGAAGGGAATAGCGGATACGAATCGTAAAAAGTCTTTAGTTTCTCTGTAAGATACTTGCCTTCAAGCATATCGTACAAAGTCTCATGGCCGTCGCAAGCGGATATCACGACATCGGCCCTGTGCTCGGTCCCGTCTTCCATCCTGACGCCGACAGCGGCGCCATTCTCGACGATGATATTCCGGACTTTAGACCTGTAGCTGACCTTTCCGCCCAGGTCTTTATACCTCTTCTCTATCGCTTTGGAGAACTCTAAAGACCCGCCTTCCGGAAAGCCCTGCCATCCGTTATCGAACCATGCCTGAGTTATAAGGAAAGCCGTGAAAGGAAAGCCCGGGAAATCGAAAATATCGTTGAACGCCTCCCTCAGGAACGGATCGGTGAACTTTTCCGAGAATTGCATGTGCGTCATCTTCGAATACTTATTCATCGCGCCCATCACAGGCCACATAGAAATGATCATTTTTAGGATGTCCATCTTGGTGTAAAGCTCGCCCGGCTTCAAGGTCGGGATCTCCATCCTTTTGAATTTTTTTAGAGCGGCGATAAGCTCATTTATCGTTTTGGAGTCCGCGGGAGATAGCTCCTTCATATGCTTTTCCAGCCGGTCGATATTATTGTAGACGATGAACCTCTTACCGCCTTTACCGACTATCTGCATGAAATCTTCGTCGTAGATTATCCTTCTATTCTGGATAGCTCCCAGTTCCCGCCACATATCGTAGAACTTCGGGCCCCCGGTAGTGCCGACGAGCCAGTGCAGGCATCCGTCGAATACATAGCCCTTTCTCTTCCAGGATGTGCAAAGTCCTCCGGGTATGTTGTGCATCTCGAAAATATGAGTGTCGTAGCCATTCATTCTTGCATAGCAGCCCGCAGACAGGCCGGCGATCCCGCCGCCGATGATGATGACCGATTTACGCGTTATAAGAGTCCCCCGAATATGATTTCACTAAGATCGTTCAACGTATAATAGGTTTTGTATATTAAATATGTAAAAATTTGAGCGTAAGTATAATAGGATTTCATTATACTAAAATTACAAAAATCTTAAAAGGTCATATCATGAGGATCGTCGACTTAACTCATACGATACACCCGGAAATGCCGGTATTTCCAGGAACGGAACAGCCAGTCATAACAAAGACGAATACGCTGGAAAAAGACGGTTTTTGTGAAGTGATCATCTCGATGTATTCGCATACGGGCACCCATATCGACGCCCCTGCACATATACTTGAGAATGGGCCAACTTTAGATAAACTGGACGTAGGGCATTTCATAGGTAGTGCCACGATACTTGATCTTTCAAACCTGGAAACAAAAACGATAAGCGTCGATGATCTAAAAAATTATGAAGGGCGGATAGGCAGATCGGATTTTATCATCATTAAAACAGGCTGGGGAAAACACTGGGGAGACAAAAAATACTTTGACGTATTCCCATCGCTAAGCGTCGAAGCCGCGGAGTGGCTTGCGAAGTTCGACCTGAAAGGGATCGGCATCGATGCGATCTCTATCGATGACATCAACTCTACGACTTTTTCAGTGCACAAGACATTCTTTAGAAAGAATATGGTGGTCATAGAGAATTTGACGAACCTGGATTCGATCAAAAAAGAATTTTTTACCCTCAGCATCCTGCCTTTAAAGACCAAAGACGCCGATGGCTCCCCTGTAAGGGCAATCGCTATGGTGGATGAACAGCGCTGATCATAATATGTTTTCATCTTTTGTCGCGCTGAAATATATCTTGGTCGTTGGCGTGATCTTCTTGCTGCTGGTCCTGATCAGGTTATCTTCCTTTAGCTCGTAGATCGCATTGACGATCTCTTTTTTAGTGATCTCCGGGTGATTCTTCTTAAACTCATTTTCCAGTATCCGGAACATCTTCCAGTTTTTATAATCGCGCAACAGGATCTGTTTGATATGCTCCGTCCTATCGCCGTTATTATCTATCACGTCAAAGTCATCCGTATCTTCATTGATGTCGTCCATATATATGGTGTTCTGGAACTCTATCAGGTCGATAGAGTAGTTTTCCAGAGGGTGATGGACGATGCCCGCCTTCTTCAACATGTCCCTGGCATTGTCGGTCACGCTCGGTGAGATGAAAATGGCCGTATCGGAACTATCGTCAAATGCGCCCGCTTCCCTTAAGTTATTGATCCGGCCGATGAACCTGTTCGCCTTCTCCGGGTTCGCCTCGCTCATAGTGAACTCCGCATACGCACGCCTGACAGGCGTTCCATTGTTTAGCAGCTCTCCGTACCCGTCAAACTCTTGCCCGTGTATGACGGCCTTTCTGCCGCATTTAAACTCCGGGTCGTTCCGCTTTATGACCTTTTCAAATTCATTGAACGCTATCTTCTCATATTCATCGGAAATGTTCGAAATGAGGTCAAAGTTGATGTCGTAATAGTCCAGGTACCTGTTTATGTAGTACTTTGTAAAGTTGCCCGGCGTGGTCTTGTTATTTACGCTCGTCCGTATCTCTTTTATCAGGTCGACGAATTCCTCTTCCGGGAGCTGTTTGATCTTCAGGCGGTTGCCGAACAGCGGCCTTATTATCTTATTAAGGATGTTATCCGCCAGTATCCTGAGCTCGACGTCGTTGAACTCCTTCATCATGATCTCGTGAGTGTCCGCGACCCTCTGGAAGTTCTGGCAGTTAAGGCGGATATACTCGTACATCTCTTTCTCGCTGGTGAAAGCGACGTATATCGGGCGGGCGTCGATGCCCGGATCGGTCAGGTCGCGTAAAAAGGCGTAAGTGAACACATCGATAGTCGACGGGTGTGTCTCCCTGTTCGACCTTACGAACATCTCGACTTCGTCGAATAAAAGCACAAGAAGCCTGTTGCTCTTTTTGAACAGTTCCATCAGGAAGTCCTTCGCGCCGTTTATCTGGAAATAGTAATGGTCATGGGAGTCGGTCTGTATCTCGCCGATCAGTTTCTGGAACGCCTCTTCCCTGACGCGCTCGTCGATAGATGCCAGGTCCCTCAGTATACAGGGATTTATGTATGACAGGTAAAAATTCTTGCCGAGGTCATTCAAGATCTCGGATAAGTACGGCTTCAGCTCTATGAAGATCTGCCTGAACACGTATTTTTTCAGGTTAGCCTCGTCTATCCCGGTATATGAGCTCATGTTTATTTTGATCACGATAGCTCTGCTGCCGTATTCCTTTCTCGCGATGTTCTCGATCTGTATCAGTAAAGTGCTCTTGCCTCCGCCGTAAGAGCTTATTATAGGCCTTAGCTGCGGGGACTTGTTCCGGTAAACGTAATTGAGGTCGGATTTGATCAGGTCGGAAAACTTACCGTTCTTCAGATAGCTGTAATGCATGTTCTTTATCACTACGTTCTCGGAGGACAGCTGCCTGTCCACCAGTATCTCGGAGATATCCGGCGGTATAAGGCCTCTGCCAAGCAGCATTATATCCTGAAGGTAAGCGTTCGAGCCCGACATATTATCATTCCTTTATCTCTATCCAGGTCTTTTCTCTTCCCTGGGACAACACGATCATGCCGATCTTCGACCTGATCAGCGATTGAAGCATCTCGTCATACTCATAGTCCTGATACCTGTAGCGTTCCATGATTATCTTTTTCAGCTCCTGGTGCCAGACTGATCCGTCGCCCAAAAAGTCTCTCTCTTTAAGCTTTTTATATTCTTCCTTAAGTGCGGCTTCAAACATCATAAGGTCACTGTTCGGCTTATTGGGTATGCTCTTTACTTCGATCGTTCTGCCCGGCGATGTGTTTAAAATGGCGAATAGCTCATCGAGCTTTTTCTCGATGATATCAAGTCTCTGTAGTATGAGATCGTTCCCTGCAGCCTTTTTTGGTTTTGGCGCCTTAGATGCTCTTGAAGATAGTTTGGTTAGCAGTTCATTTCTGTTATTGGTATAATATTCTTTACCGTTCTCTGTGATCTTATAAAATGTAGCCCTGCCTTCTTTTGACTCCGAGATGAGCCCCAGGTCCAGAAGTTTTTTCAGGTGTTTATCTTTATTTTTTATTGTTAGACCGGACTTCTTAATGCCGTTAACGTCATCCTTGTTATCGAATATCTTATTCAATATGCTGATCTCTTCAATGACAAGATCGAAGTTTTTGTCGAAAGCCATGAATATCAATTATTTTAGATATTAGCATTTACTTAAAGGTTATGTATATTAGAACTGTAGCACGGCATTTTTTATTTTATATGCGTTTTTTCTTCCATAAACCATAAAAATTATAAATAGTGAAAATCTTATGACCGCCAGTAAAGAGTAAATGGTGTATTTTCTTGAAACAGTCTGACCGCATCACCTTACACGAATATTATGATAGTAAGCTGAAAACATATGGCTACGACACGCGAAGCCTGGGCTGGATCCCCGGCGCGAGAAATGTAAGGTTAGGGGCCCTGACATCAATAGGCGACCTTGATAATTCTTCAGTCCTCGACGTCGGATGCGGCTTTGGCGACCTTTACGGGTACATGGTCAAGAAAGGTATGACGGTCAGTTATACGGGCGTGGATATTAATCCGGATTTTATTGAGATAGCAAAACAGGTCTATCCCGATGCACGGTTCATGGCCGCGGATTTTGAAGAGGAGGACATCGGCGGGAATTTTGACTGGATATTCGCCGCGGGAATATTCACCATTAAGATATCGGATAACGAGGCGTTCATCAGGAACATGCTTAAAAAGATGTTCGACGTATGCGATAAGGGATTTGCCGCTGATTTCTTAAGCCCCATCGGATATGGTACAGAAGATAAATACTGGAGATGCGAGCCGGAGAGTATATTAGCGTTCTGCAGGAAGCTTTCCAGAAGAGTCACGCTAAGATGCGATTATATGGCCGGCGAGTTTTGCGTTTATGTGTACAAGAACGATATTACCGATGAGAGGAATGTGTTCGAGGGATATGACGAAAGGTAGAAATTGACCGGGCAAATATTATACAGGCCATATGCCTGTGCCTATTTCTTTTCTATCCTGAACATCATGTAGCAGGCGCATAATGATCCTGCCAGTGTCACCAAACACCCTACGACAAACAACATCATATTTCCGTTCTTGACTTTTTGGCCTGCATCATCGGGATCGATCATAGCTGCGTTCGGAGCATAAGGCACATTATCGCATGAGGTCATCGATACCTCTTTCCCGTCCCGGTCGATCACGATCAGATAGGCGTAGCGAGAGCTACCGCCTGATGAGACACCGGTTAGCAGGTATCCGCCGTCACAGGTCTGGATAGCTGATGTATGCCCGGGACCTCCAGCGCATGCTACGGTCATATCCGGTCCGGCTTCCATAGCTTTAGCTTCGGGATCATAGATTACCACACCGGTAAAACAGATACACAGGAGAATAACGGTCAATAGAGAAAATACATACCTTAACAAGCCTGCCATATTAAGCACTAAGATATACCACCCTTCGCCCCCCATAGTTAATTACACATAAAAGTATAAAAATATTGTTAATGGTATAATAAGATTATTAGAAATTGCAATTAATGATGATTTTCTTTGCTGTTAAAAAAGAGTCCATGAATAGAAAGCACATAGATGTTCTTTTAAATTCCGTATAAAAAATTATTTTGTGAGCGATTTTTTATAGAACGGCCCATAAAATTCATCCGGGTATCTGTTGCGTGTGATCTCACACGAAAAGGGCGGACTTTTAGCCTATCGATCATAAGCCTATAAAAAATGGTCCCTTTTACTAAAGGAGTAATAAAGCAAATATCTATACTATACCCAAATAAAAACTATTTCAAAGCGATTTTATCTATCATTTTTCGGTCAATGGTTATTAACCTGAAGATCAATGTTCTAATCGGGTATTGAGGGTAGTTGAGGTATTATGAAAAATGACATCGGAGGGTATTGGAAGAAATAATAGATTACTTGACTTTTGGGGATCAGTCGGTATTACCAAGCATGTAGGGGGGATAGCCGCAACTAAACAGTTAGCGGGATTATGCGGTATCGGCCCCAGCCAGCTCGTTCTGGACATAGGCTGCGGTACCGGTTACACGGCATGCTTTCTGGCTAAAGAGTATGACGTAAAGGTCATCGCCATAGATATTAATCCTAAGATCTTAAGGCATGCAAAAAAGCGGATCGAGCGGGAGAACGTGAGCGATAAAGTGATAACCATTAATGCTGACGCCAACAACCTGCCGTTCCCGGATAACATGTTCGATGCCGCCATCTCCGAATCGGTCCTGACGTTCTGCGATAAGAAGAGAGCTCCTTCGGAGATATACCGGGTCCTGAAGCCTGACGGGTATTTCGGAGGCAATGAGGGAGTATACTTAAAGCCGCCTCCGCATAGAATATCACACCGGATGGATACGGAGTTCAGCATTCAGATGCTTGACGAGATGGAATGGCATGAGGTCTTCGAGAGTGCCGGGTTCGCTTATCAGTTTTCCAGAGTGTTCGACAAGAACCTCATAGAGGATATCGGCGGGCTTCTCAAAATATATGGCGTAGGAAAATTCTGCTCTGCTTTCATGAAAACGATCCTTAACCCGTCCGCAAGGAAAATGTTCTCTGACCGGGACGCGCTCAAGATAGGTATGATGAATTCAACCTCCCTGGGCTACGGTCTATACGTATACAGGAAATTGAATAGTTCCGGCTTATTTAGCAGGCCTGCTGCGCCTATGGCAGTATTAGAGGCAAAGCCATTATTCAGGACGAAGACAGGGCAGAGGAAAGCGCTTTAAGGGCGCTGGATACGCGTTCTTTTTTTATAATAGATAAACTGTGGCGGTATTACTGGATCATACTGTATATGATGACTAACGCAAAAGATGAAGTTTTTATGGTTATGCCTGTCGGATGGAAGGTAGACACATAACCTCACAGAAACACAGAACCACAAAAATTTTTTTATATGATTTTTTAAGGGCTCAAAAGCACTAAGAATTTACTCACCAAACCACAAATGCTCTAGTATCACCGTCAACGCACTAACACCTCTAACGCCCGGCTCAACGCTCAAAAAACATGAAGTCACCAACGCTAAAACAAGACCCGAACATTCTCCAAGGCACTAAATATTAATATCCCGGTTTGTGTTCGCCTGACCTATAACAGATATAATAGTCTTTTAAACGTCAACCGTGCAGTTAAGATTTCGTGTTTTTGGAGAATGTTCGGGTCTTGTTTTAGAGTTGGTGACTTAGAGAGGTTAGTGCGTTGAGCCGGGCGTTAGAGGTGTTAGTGCGTTGACGGTGATACTAGAGCATTTGTGATTTAGTGAGTGAATTTTTGAGATTTCGTGACCTTAAATTCTAAAAAAAAAAAAATTGTGGTTCTGTGTTTCTGTGAGGTTATGTGTCTACCTGCCATCCGACAGGCACAACGACAGAACATCAATCCCCTGATGGAAGTTATATGCACGTCCTTACAGAGACCATCAAGAAGTTTTTCATGGGAGGACACAAAGGCGAACAAGGTACACCAGTTTCCACCACAAAGCGCACAAAGGAACACAAGTGTACACAAAGGACTTTTTAGAAGATTTCATATTTTTAAAAAAATTAGTGTACCTTACTCGCCTTCGTGGGCTTAGTGGTTAACAAAAACGGTGCCCCTGGTAACCTTTATCTTAAGCTTGATTAATAATGAATTGACAGTTGTATAAAGAGCTTAAGGGACAGAGCACTTAGTGGTTAAAACCGCCCATCACAGGCCCCTATCGCTGGCATCATGACCACGAACCTGCTTCCCATCGTGCGGTCTCCGGGAACTCTGTCCTCGACCTTGATAGTGCCATCAAATTTTTCCAGGAGCGTCTTCACCAGGTACAATCCAAGCCCGCCGCCCCCTGTCCTGGACCTGCTCCGGTAAAGCCGGTCGAAAATGACGGGCTTCATTTCATCCGATACGCCCGGGCCGTTATCCTCCACAGTTATGCGATAGTACTTTTTGCCATCTATAAAAAATTCATCAGAACCCACGGATATCTTAACCGAGCCATATGAATGCTTTACAGCATTATTGATCAGGTTGGTGAATACATCCTTTATGAGGGGGTTGGCCAGGACATAACTGCCTTCCTCGATATTATACTCTATGTTAACTTCCCTTTCTGGAAAATCTTTACAATCGATAAGGACTTCGTTAAGCACCTTGCCCAGATCTATAGGCTCGAGGAACATGTTGTTTTCATTCACGGAACGGACCTTCTTCACGTTATCGATGAGCTTAGTGCTATTTATCATGGATTCGTAGGATCTTTCCAGCAATATCCGTTTTTCATTATCGCTGATCGAATCCATTGCCATTTCAAGGTATCCCAGGCCGATCTGGTTCATGTTGTTAATATCGTGGCTCATAAGATCGATATATAGCTCGGCCTGTGATTTTGCCTGTACCAGCTCATCTTCATACCGCTTTAATTCGGTGAGATCCTGCACTATCGTAATATAGCTCGAGATCTTTTTATCGGACGTAAATACAGGGAATATTTTAATCGTATTAAATGTAAAACGGTCCTTATCCTTCATGGAAAATAATTTTACTCCGTGCAATACTACAGTTTCCCCGTTCATGACCCGCATGATCTTCTGTTTAATGTTGTCGCCAAGATTTTCACTATTTTTAAAAAGATTGAAAGATCTTTCAAGATAGGGGCCGGATACGTCGAATATTTTTATGAACATATTATTCATCAGGACGATATCCCCGTTCGTATTAAATATGCATGTGGCGTCCGGCGACTGCATGATCAGGTCGTACATCAGCTGGCGTGTGTCGCTTAGTTTCTTGTTGACCTCTTCTACGGTCGTTATCTTGATATTACATAAGGAGTAGACGAGCAATCCCGCAGATATGGATATAAGCATCAGGTCATAGAAAAGCTGGGCATGTCCTGTCGTATCAAATAATCCCAGGTATCCGACGAGGCTAAGAGAGTCCCCTAAGAAGCTAAAGAATTCGAATATGAATATTATGGAAAATAAATAGCGAAGCTGGTTGGGCATGTAAGCTAAAACCAGAATGGAAGTCATGGTAAGAAGAACGATGTCAATTATCATGGATCCGGCATAGATGGAAACATCGAACAGATTATTAATGTCGAAGTAGATCGCTGTAAAGAACAGTATCCATACAGCCAGCGTAAAATTAATGAAAAATATAAGGATCTGAAGCCAGGGTTCTATCTTGAAGTCTCGGGCCTTATAGACATTGTAGAGGGATATTGTTATTGGCGCATAGCTTATTATTGTCAGGAGTTTCGCAGCCTGCTCGAGCCATGGAAGATCAAGGACCAGAGGCAGGATATACCATATGACGCCGGAGATGGTAAGCAGTGCAAAAGTCATTGACAGCCCTAAAAATATCTTTTGTAATATCTCATCCTTGCTCGACCGGTATAGCAGCAATGATAACGGCAGACAAAAAAGGTTCAAAAGAACAGCCGATATTACCGTTATTATGGATAACAGATCGCCGACGATCGAAAATACCAGCATTGCGACAAGTACCATGGATATACATAACTGAGCGGCGATGAGCAGAATAGAGAATTTGTTAACACCCTTGGCCTGCAATATATTGATATCCATACTATCGTATTAAAACACTTATAATTTGTATTATATATACCTGTTGAATACAAGTACTAATATCAATATTCGGAAATAAATATTGCCAGTAGAAAATTATCGGGATACGTAGAGGCGGTAAAATTTATTGATATGGTTTTTAAGATAGAATTACTTTGTGAACTACACAACGATAAAAAGATCGGGACCTGACTCCATTATGATGCCCATAAAAATACATTAATATTACAGGTTCTGCCAGAATATCAGAGAATATATTTTATCATTATGTCATTCTGTATACCTTACTCAGGGGATGATATTGAAACTCTATGACAGGGCTACACTGTCCGGTTTTTATAATGAGCATCTGGACATGTTCGGATATGATGAGAGAAGCCTTGGGTGGATAGAGGGAACCCAGGAAGCGAGGTTTGAAGCCCTGACAGCCATAGCCGACCTGAATGATAGCTCTGTACTGGACGTAGGATGCGGTTTCGGAGACCTTTACGGATATCTTCTTAAAAAAGGGATAAAGGTGAACTATACGGGTGTCGACATAAACCCCGGCTTTATCAGGATAGCAGAGAGCTTGCACCCGGATGCCTGTTTTATAATATGCGACTTTGAGGATGAGCCCATAGAAGGCGATTTTGACTGGGCGTTCGAATCGGGGATGTTCAACCTGAAAATTTCCGACAACGACGCATTCATAAAAAACTCATTGAGAAAGATGTACCGCCTGTGCAACAAAGGCCTAGCAGCCGATTTCCTTAATCTTAGCGCCTACAACATATTCGGACATATGCATCTTCAAGACCCAGTCAGGCTGTATGATTTTTGTAGGACGCTATCAGGAAACGTAAGGATCAGGCAGGATTATAAGCCGACTGAGTTTTGCGTTTACATCTATAAAGACTGAACAAAAATTAAAAAAATATGTAGGGGGTAAAACCCCCGACATTAGCCGGCATTTGCCACAGCTGCGTCAGCGTTTACCAGGCCGTACCCGTAATATGGATCGGGGCCGGATAAGCCAAGGTCTTCTGCGGTTGATCGAAGCGCAATCCTTACATCTTCAGGGCTTGTGATCCCGTCGGCGATCAGTAATGCCGCCGCTCCCGCGACATGAGGCGTTGACATGCTCGTGCCGCTCATTATGGCATAAGTCCCGCTCTTATAGGTAGAGTATATGCTCACTCCCGGCGCTGCCAGTTCGGCCTCGGGGCCTGCATTGCTGAATGAGGCGGCCGCGTCGTACTGGTCGGTCGCCGTCACTGCGATAACAGTATCATAGGCTGCCGGGTAGTTTATAGGCCCGCCGTAGTCGTTACCCGCCGCGGCTATTACGACAATACCGTTCGCGTAAGCGTTGTCTACAGCGTCATGCAGCGCCTGGACCTCATATGCGGAACCCAGGCTCATGGTTATTACCTGCATCCCGTTAGCGACTGACCAGTCTATGCCCTCTATGACATCGCTTGTGTAGCCGGAGCCTTTCTTATTTAACGCTTTAACTCCGTAGAGCCATGCATCCGGGGCCACTCCGACTACGCCGATGTCATTGTTCCTGGCGGCGACTATTCCGGCGACGTGTGTGCCGTGACCGTTATCGTCTTTATAGTCGCCAGTATACGATACACAGCTATATCCGCCTTGTACGTTCCCGGAAAGGTCCGGGTGGTCATAGTCGATACCGGTATCGATAACAGCGACCTTAACGCCTGCGCCGGTGCTGGCAGTCCAGGCCACTGTTGAGCCGATCCGGTTTATGCCCCATGGCAAGGATTGAGGCACAGGTGTTGGCGTAGGCCTCACTTTTGATGGCTTGCCCGTTGCATACACTTCCTGATCTATCTCTATGTAGCTTATTTTATCAAATATCGGATTGCTCGAAGGTTTCTTAGAATTTTTACCTGTAGAGACAATATTATCATAAGCCTGCTGAGGAAGCTCGAGCGCTATCCCGTTGATTATGCCGTACTTATATTTTATTGACCCGCCATTGCCTTTTAAGTAGTTAATGTCATCATCGGATGGCACATCATTGAACACAATTATTGCCTTGACCTTTTTTTCTGGGATCGTCGAAGCTGTGACCGTCCCTGCAGCCAGGATCGAGATCACGATAATACAGATTAAAGAAGCTGTAAATATTTTTTTCATATTGATTATACCCCCTATTATATAATCGATTTTGTAACAGGGTAAATTAAAGCTTTCCATTAAATTGCAGACTATTAGCCTTGATTGAATATTTTTGGAAACAATTAATGTTAAAAATTAAAAATATGCCTTCTTCACTACTAAAATAAAAAACAGGTTATCGAAAATTAAAAGCCGGTAAAAAGAAGCGATTTATCATAAAATTTTCAATAAAGGAAGGATTTTTCCCGCCCCCTGGTTCAACGTATTCCAGCACTTTTTAATTAATTCACGATAAGGGATTATTAATATGGAGATTAATTTTTTATCGGGACTTGAGGATGTTTTTAGCCGGCATCAATGAAAAAATAATAGATCCTTGCAGGATATGGGAACTCACGGGCATCACCAAACATCTGGGCGGTATAGGCGCTACAAAACGCCTTGCGGAGCTATGTGATATTAAGCCGGGGCAGCGTGTGCTGGAGATAGGATGCGGCACAGGATATACGTCCTGCATGCTGGCAAAAAAATATCAGGCTAACATAGTCGCCATTGACATCAGCTCAAAGCTATTATGCCTTGCTAAAAAAAGGGCTGTTCGTGAGAACGTGGACGATAGAGTGATCTTTATTAATGCCGACGCCCGGACTTTGCCTCTGAAGGACTGCTCTTTCGACGTGGCTATAGCTGAATCGGTACTGACGCTCTGTGATAAAGAAAAAGTCCCGTCTGAGATATATCGTGTCTTGAAAGAGAACGGCCATTTTGGCCAGAATGAAGCGCTATACCTGAAACCTCCTTCCGGGGATCTTTCCGGCATAATTGATTCGTTCGGCATCCGTATCCTGAATGAGAGTGAGTGGAAAGAGATATTCAAAAACGCCGGATTTACATGCCAGTTTTCAAAAGTAAATGAGATCGACCTGCTGGAAGACTTTAAAAGTATCATCAAAGAATATGGTATCATAAAATATTTTTATGCAATTGTTAAAAGTTTTTTAGACCCCGAGATAGGGAGATTATTTTTCAATAAGAGATACCTGAACATCAGCATCAAGAATCTTTCTTCTTTTGGCTACGGGCTTTTTGTTTACAAAAAAACATAATATTAGAGCCTTTAAAAAAAGATCTAGTCAATCCTGGTATTTCCGACCATTGTAGCAGCCTCGTCAGCCAGTCTGGACATGGTATTAATATCCTGTTCGGTAAATGTATGAGCAAACCGGGCGTATCCAAAGGATAGTGTGCCGACGAACCGGTCTTCGAAGATCATCGGCAATACGGCTATCGACCTGATCTGTAATTTATTTATTATCTCCCTGTCGGTTCCAGACATCGGGAAATTATGGGTCTCTTCGATCATTATCGGCTTTCCAGTCTCCATCACCTTTTGCGCGAACATTTTCCTCCTATCGTCCCGGTAGAGCTTTAGCTCAAGCCCTTTTAATGCGGATTCCTCTGTGCCGGCTGCCGATAACAGCTTAAACATTTTAGAATCCTCGTCGTATAGTATTATCATAGAGACATCCGCGCCCATCATGTATGGGTAGGTATCGGATATGGCCCTTGCAAGCTCATGAAGTTCCTTTGATACGACCTTTTTCAGCCCTTTAGCTTTTTTCTCGATCGGTGTGACGGCAGCCGTAATGTCCCGGATCAGCACCATGCTCGAGATCATAACGCCTTTTTCATCGAGCACCGGAGAGCCGCTATAGCTGCCGGTAAACCCTGCGTCCGAATAGTGCCTGCTCACGCGCAGCACCTGATTGGAGAATGTCTCTCCCCTCATTGCCCGGGACGAGGGCCAGTCTTCAAAAGGCACGGGGCTGCCGTCAGGATAATTCACGTCAAAAAGGTTCCTGTAGTCTTTCAATGCCCGCCTCGACTCTTCCATTGACTTGAAGCCGTGCATCCTTAATGCTGCCGGGTTCATAAATATGATATTACCTGCAAGGTCAGTCACACATAGGCCGTCGACCATGTTCCGGATGATAGCTTCATATTTTTTCTCCGATACCTCGCATTCCCGTAATTTTTTCTCCAGGTCATTTTCTCCGGTCTTTTTTTCTTTTTTTAAAAACTCATACCTCATATAGCAGCCCCCGTGTAGAAATAAGGTCTATTAACTGTTGTTTTTTCCACATTTATTTAAATTTGACCGATTTTTTACTTGTCGACCTTAATAATGTAAAATTTAAAAAACAAACATGCCAACGGGAGATCGGCCATATCCTATAAAATGGACATTAGAGACATATAGCCATACAAAAAAGATCGGAGAATGATAATGCTCATATTACCCGGGTTAAATTATATTAGATATGAGCATCCATACCTTTGCTCACAAATATCTGGATGCATGATAGAATTCCCGGACCTTTAAAAAATGATCGGACTGAGATAGAAGATGCGGCGATAAGAGGCGTATCGTCTAAAGAAAAAATATTACCGGGCTTGAAACATGTCAGGGATTATCTGGACGGGCTGTCTTTCAGGCAGGTATTATGGCTGATACCGGTACTTTTCATAATTCACGATATTGAAGAGACACCCACTATTGCCTCATATTCTCAGGCCTTGAGTGAAAGGCTCGGCTTTTTAAACATTCAGCCATTCACGAATGAGCAGGCCATATTCGCCATGGTTTTACTGATCGCCATAGTGCTGGCCCTCACCTATATGTTTGCCGGTAGTCCGAAAAACGGCATAGGAATGATCATACTGTTATCCATTCAATGCCTGATTTTTGTAAACGCCATCACACACATATTGTCCGCGATATATTTGATGGATTATACTTCAGGACTTGTCACCGCGATCATGATAAACATACCGTTCTCGATATATCTTTTTAACAGAGCGCTGAAGGAAGGGCGGATCGATGGGAAAAGATTTGCATGTTCCTTTATCATTGGATCGGTCATGTACCTGCCATCGGTCGTTATCGGCATTAAGGCCGGAGAGATAATTGCTAGCCTGGTATGATCTACCATAAGGACACAATACGAAACTTTATATTCCTGACCATCGACTAAATGTCAGTTTCAGGAGGCGATCAATTGGAAGGGATGATAGATATGCACGGCGAGGAGCTTAACCAGCGTTTAGACAGGCTCATCATTAAGCTCGAGAAAGTGAGCATATTACTGGAAGAGGCAAAGGTCGACCCGAATATTTTGATGGAGCTGGACCCCGGATCAAATAACGAGTTATCAGTGTGCCTGTCCGAGTACGACGAGTTCCTGGAACATTTAAAAGAGCTTACTGAAGAGACGGTAGACGAGATGTTCTATCTTATTTCGGGAGAAAGCGAAAATATATGCTGCTGTGAAGGCGAGGATGATGACGCCGATATCGATCGTGAAGAAGATGACATAGATGATGAAGACTGGTAGCTGCCGTTATTGTGCCCGTGTTAATTAATCCGTTCCGGATCGTTGTCTTTATCCGCCGTACCCGTCCTTACGTTTGAGCCGTTGAGACGAAATATCGTCATTTGGACATTTTTGGGTCGAAAACTGCTTCTATAGGCGAATGTTCGCTCAGGCCCGCTTTTCTCAGATCATGGAGGTACCTGCATTCCAGCGGGTTCAAGGACTTCGATGCCAGCACATGGTCATATCGTCTGCCTATGCGCCTGCCGTTCAGCTTTTCATAAAAGCTGAAATCATTTTTATCATAACCGTTCACATGTCGGAAGACGTCATGAAGGTCAAACTTCGCGAGGCCTTCCAGAATATTACGTTCGGCGCTATCCCATCTCTGGCCTCGATATTTTTCCAGTACGACCTCGCCGTCGCGTTTCCGCTTCTGTCCCCATGTCACGATGGTACCGTCGGACAGCTCTTCCTGCGGAGTGTTAAAGTCGCCGCACAATATCCTCGGATACTTTGACTCGGCGGCAAGCCCCTTATAGATGCCTTCAAGGGTCTGGTACTTTTTCCATTCGCTGTTTTTTACCGGGGGAATATGCGCAGTGTGTACGAGTATGTCGCCCCAGGGCCCTATAAAAAAGCACGATAGCACCTTTTCTGGCCATGGAACGTCAAAATATTCCGGATAGCTGATAAGCGGCCATTTGCTGGCAAGTATCTCGCCGATACTTCTGCTCATAAGCCTCGTGCGGTACTTTACGAACTGAAAGCTGTCAATGATGCTAAAATAGCCGTGGTGTTCAAGCTCTGCCCTGTATTTTGGGGCCGATCCTGCGGTGACGTCCTGAAACGCGATGATATCCGGGGCCCTTCCGCAAATGGCCTCGACCTGAGAGGATGCGCGGTCGCCTATGCCGCTCATGACGTTCCAGGATATTAATCGCATCATTAGCCTCCGCTTAAAGTGTATGGTCTTGATATATGAGACTTTATCGCCTATAAAGTTATAGACTATGATATATAAGCGATATGATACTAAAAAAGGTTTTTTAATCTCATAAAGTCGAAGATATCAGGCCTTTACCGGCATCCGATCATACGTCGACCTGGATACTGTCCCCATTTATCCTGACCGCATAAGTCTTTAAGCCATATACCTTGATATGCGACATCAGGCTCTCTATCCATTTCCGGTAATTACGCTCGTTCTCGGGAAGCTCCTCCGCCACATAATAAAAGGGTATAGGTCCGCTCAGCGCCTCGCCGGACTTAATGTCAAACTGGGAACTATGCATGGGGCATGTCAGGATATAACCCCTGAGAGAGCCTTTTTCGAGAGGCGCGTTCATGTGCCCGCATCGTCTTTCGACTGCGTATATGGTCCCTTCATAATTGCACAATACGATCTCTTTCCCGTTCACTTCGACATATTTCATGCCGCCGGGTGCGATGTCATTTACCTTTGCCACATCCACGAACATGTCAATCACGCTTCAATTCGCTCAACGGGATCTGCCTGAGCCTGTCCGGGTCGGTAACGTCCTTATGCACGTATAGCCCGCACCAGCACCGCTTCATGGCGTCAAAGTGTTCCCTGTGGAACGGAATGCATGGACAGACTATCTTCATATTGTACTCCCTGCTTTTTTTCAGTCCCTGACAGGGACAGTACGGTATTCCGTGCTTTTTTTCCAGCTTTACTTCCTGCTCGAGTAAGAAATCTACAAGCTCCTCGTCCGGGCTGAATTTATATCCAAGAGGGTCTATTATCTTTTCAAAAAGATACCTGAGAGCCTTTTTTCTTGAGTCGACGTTCATGTCATTTCCTTACGCCCGCTTTTAATCCCAGCAGTTCCTCATATTTCTCAGGGTCGTAACCGACGACCACATCCCCGTTTATCTTTACCAGAGGGAAGTTCGCATCACTGCTTAGCTCTGACATTTCCCTGTCAAGCCGTTCCTGCTCGTCCTCCCCGGCAAGGTCATAATCGACGAAATCGAAAGGGATGCTATGCTCGCTAAAAAATTTTTTTGTTTTCCTGCACCACGGGCAGGTGCTCAGCGTATACATGAAAACTTTCTTCATCATCCACCTCCATCGATCCGGATGAATATTTTTCCTTCCGATATTTTTAGCGGATAGGTATGTACCCTGATCTCCTTCGCACTCAAGAATTCCCCGGTCCTGATGTCGTACTTCCAGTTATGGCAGGGGCATATTAATGTAAAGCCGTCTATTTCCCCTCCGGCGAGTGTGCATCCCATATGAGCGCATCTATTTGATATCGCATACACTTTCCCGGCCTTTTTGATCAGAAGGACAGGCATACCTTTTGGAAATACGGCTTCTACGCTGCTCTCGGCCAGCCCGCCTTCTTCCATAGTAAATATCCATGAAGATTCAGGGATTTCAAGACCTCCGGAACATAAACTGGGACATAAGATCTTATACAGTATTAATATTTATAAAATTAATTAAATTTAAATTACATATATGGACGTTAACTGTTTAATATCCGTGATCTCGAGCGGCATGGCCCAGGCCGGGAAAGATATCAGGGTCCCGATCTACAGTTTAAGCCACTGTCGGAAAATAAAAAATCAAGGACGTTCACCTCAAAGGATGAACGGGTTCGAGTAAGTATATCCCTCGATCACTATGTTGCTTGACGACAGGGGAGAATTAAGGTCGACGATAGTCACGCTATTATATCCTTTGATCTCGGCCCTGACCGTATATCTCCCGAACGGGACTTTTTCAAAGTAATATTTTCCGATAAGTAAAGTCCTGCCATCGCTGGATAGCTGAGGATTGTCCGGCAGCGAGATCAATTTGCCATCCTGCCACAGAGTAACGTTCGCATTGGGGACTTCCTTGCCCCTTGAATCGTAAACTGTCCCCATGATAGAGCCGATGCTATTCGGGTCCATAAGATAAGGCGGCAGAGGAGTGGGTGTCCCGGTAGACATAAAGTTAATGCCTTGAAGTGAAAAGAAACCGAGTAAAGCATATCCTAACAGAGCGGTGATCGCGATGATCAGCAGCACCATTCCTATGATCAGCAGGCTTCTATCTACCAGGCGGTAAAACTTTTTTTCCCGTGTATCTATCTCTGGTTCAAAGCGTATCCTGTGCAGGTCGCTAAGGTCACTGATATTGCTTGTCTTGCTTATTACCGAGTCTATGGTCGGTTTCTTGGTCGCGACCGCTTTTTTGACACATGACCGGCATATGAGCCTATCGTTGAATTTTATCGAACATGATGAACATACAGGTTTGCCGCACCTTGAGCAGGTGCCCGCTGCATCATCTTCAGGATGAATATAGCATTTGGTCAACACCATTACCCCCACTGATCCCGGTGTTAAGGATCAACAATTAAGTTGGTAGAATTTGAAGGTATATTAAGTTATGTTTGATGAACTAGTAAATATTCAAAAGGTCGTTCAGCAGTTATTTAGTGGTAAATTGGTTAATATGTTAAATTTTTACAGAAATAAATATATTGAGACATAAATTGTCAATAAAAATATCTTATCGGTCGGGGATATTAATAAGCGGGTAGATCTATCCATTATTGTAACGGCACATTTTTTATAATGCCTGGTCGGCACATATTTGAAAAAGCCATAATAAGGCAGATAATGGTGAGAAACGTCAGTGACGCCTTAAAAAGTAGATCAACGTAGTATAAACGGCAATATACCGATAAAAAGCTTCGACTATGCTTATCTAGTAATTAATATACTATCATTATTATCATACATAAAAATTTATAATAGATACTGTCTAATAAGAATTCTAATTTAGAAGGGAAGTGTACTAGATCATAAAAGATAGAATTATCACCTTGTTCTCGAGCATACTGGTCATATGCGGATTTTTCATGTTAAGCGATTATAACTACGTAATGTTCCACATGACTGTAGAATTGATCATTGTGATCGTGGCATCAATGATCTTCGTGATCACCTGGTATTCTCGAAAATTCATCAACAACGATTATTTTTTGATCATAGGCATTGCGTTTTTATTTGCCGGCATACTGGATTTCATACATTTGCTTACATATAAGGGAATGAACATTCTGATCGGGTATGGCACGAACCTTCCTACACAGTTATGGGTCGCGGGAAGGTACCTTGAGAGCCTCTCGTTCATATTCGCGGCGTTCATGATCAATAGAAAGCTTAACGGCAAGACTATCTTTTTTGGCTATTCACTTATAACCATCTTCCTGCTATTAAGCATATTTTACTGGGGGATATTCCCGCAATGCTATATAGAAGGGGAAGGCCTGACGAGATTTAAGATATACAGCGAATATGTGATAATAACGTTACTTGGCGCTTCAATGGCCCTATTATATGCGAACAGGAAGAGCTTTGACGATAGCATGGTAAAGCTCATGATGCTTGCGCTATTTGCGAGCATTGTAGGAGAGCTGTTTTTTACTGTATATAGAGGGCCATACGATATTGAGAATTTTTTGGGACATATTTTTAGGCTTATATCGTTTGGGCTTATCTTCAACGCTATCATCGTGACAGCTCTCGAAAAACCGTACAATATCATATTCAGGGACCTAAAAAAGAGCGAACGGGACTTAAAGGATGCGAAGGCTCAGGCCGAGCTATATACTGACCTGATGTCGCATGATATCAATAACGTTAACCAGGAGCTCATCGGATACCTGGAATTGTCGCTTCAATCAGATAAGATCGGAGGAGAGGAGAGAGAATATGTCAAAAGGTCGCTTGATTCCGTTAAAAAAAGCACGTTGCTCATAGATAACGTAAATAAGATAAGGAAGGTTAAAACAAGCAAGCATGAGAGCATCCCTGTGGATTTGGACGCTGCTGTTCGCGATGTCATATCAAGGTACTCGCACATGCAGGGGAATAGTGTCACTATAAATTATACGCCTGTTCCGGGAGCGATGGTAATGGCAGGCGATCTGATCATGGATGCCATATCCAACATTGTGGAAAACTCGATAAAGCATAATAACGGCCGCGTGACAATATGGATAGGCGTCAAAAAGACTAAAACGTCAAAAAAGGATTGTTATGAGATCGCCATCGAGGATGACGGCCGCGGGATACCCGATGATACGAAAGACAAGATTTTTAACAGGTCATGGAGAGGGGAGACCCGTGCGAAAGGCAGCGGGCTCGGATTATATCTGGTAAAAACGCTCGTCGATAGCTATAACGGAAAAATATCGGTGGAGGATAGGATCAAAGGAGACCATACGAAAGGGGTCAGGTTCATAATAAGATTACCAGCGGCTTAGCAGCGATTATTTCCGATAGTCTAAGTGTCGATCAAAGATTTTTTGTCGGACTATATTTTCAGGCATTTTTTAAAATTATGGTATTGTCTGGCGTTTTTTCTGAACGGTATTTTTCATTTTATCCCTAAAAGTAGAAATTTTTACTGCCCGAAGTAAGCGATAGAAACCTTTAAATACATATATAATATATGTACCTATGCTTATGATGTACATATCATGATTAAGTGTATATGTAAGATATATGTATAAGCTATAGGGGTAAAAGAAAATGAGATCAAATGAAGGATCGCTTCTGGCATTAGGCGCAATAGCGCTATTCGTGATAATCGTATTATTGATAGGTTCGGTATTCCTGTGTGCGGCCATAACGCATATCCCGAAAATAGGGAATTACGTTGACAGTCACCCGGCATATTATGAAATGGACAATTCCGGGCTTATCCAGCGTGACTATTACTACAACGGATCACTTGCCGGATTCGACACCATAGAACTGGACGTCCATAATATGAACGGCAACGTGATCGTGAAAGAAGGCGACGCGGATGAATATGAGATAGAGGTGCATGCGAAGGGAACAGAGAAAGATTTCGCAAACAAGTATGTGGAATTTGTGGAGAGCGGCGCAGCAGGCACTAAGACGTTAAAAGTTGCGGTAAAGGATCACAGATGGGATGACGGGAGAAACTTTGACAGGTTTTACTCGGACATTATCATCACCTTGCCGAAAAACAAGCATTACGGGGACATGCAGTTGAACACTGTCAACGGTAATGTCGATGTGTGCGATCTATCGGGAGACCATCTTCTGATGACCGCTGTAAACGGAAAGCTGACATCTTCGTTCAATGCGGACAATTCAGAGCTCGTTAACGTTAACGGCAATATCTATGTGACCACTTCAAAGACCACAGGTAAGATAACCGCGACGACCGTGAACGGCAACATTAACATGAACGTGCCGGAAAACTCGGAATTTAAGATCGAGGCCCATTCAGCGTCCCCGGTCGATAAAATAAGCGTAAGCGTGCCGGTAAAGACCAGCAAGAATAACGGGTTCACGTTCATCGGTGAGACCGAGAATTATAACGGGAACGGCATCGTGATGAATTTCAACCTGGTGAACGGAAATATAGAGATCGATAGTATATAAAGTAAGGAAAACTCCTTACTTTTAAATTCTCTTTTAAATTAATATTTCAGTTATTTTCTTTGACCGGCTCGGGATTATATTCGGCCTTGCCATTCATTTCAATATCCTCAAAAGAGAAGACCCTATATTGCGGGTTATTTCTCTCCCATTCTCTTAGTGAAGCATACAGTGAAGTGCTCACGAGATGTATAACGCCGAAGGACAGCCTGAGGTTTCTTTCGACGTCCTCCCTGCTATTGACAAGGTCCTTTGCGCCGTCATAGCCGAATATTCTCTTTATGCCGATCAGCAGTATCTCGACGAGATCGTGGCCGCGGCATACCTGCCACAGGTCGTCTTCACCGCCCTTAGACCTTATCATCTTGAAAAGGCTGTTCTCGACCTCATCAATATAATACCTTCGTTTTCCGTTACAGCGGGATACAACGTGCTCGACCATCCTGTTGCTGTCGATGCGCAGAGTTTCCGCATCGACGAACCGGCCATAGTCAATGTCGCTAAAATCAAAGTTCCATCCTTTTCTCTGGTTCAGCCATACAAAATAGCCGAGGTATTTGCCGCTGTTGACCAGTATATGCCTTATGTCCGGCTCCTGCTGTGATGTCCGGTCATAGCGGACGACAAAACTGTTGAGCTTAGTATAGCTCGCATACTGGATCAGGAACTTATTAAGTGCCTGTGACCTTATTATTAATGTCTCCAGATCATGTGTGTCGGTCATGAATAGGTTCGGCATCTCGAGGCTTTCCCCGTCAAGCCTTGAATAATCAGAGTCGACGATGCCTATGACCCTTTTTTCATCATCCCCGTCGATCTTCCTCAGCGCCTCGATGACATGGTATTTTCCTCCCGCGACAAGTATCTTGCAGTCCTTTTCATCCACGAACTGCCTGAAGAAAAGAGCGTCAGATGTGCCCTCGACAATGAGAAAACACCCCTGAAAGTAATTACGCTGCATCCTGATCTTATTCAGTATATGGGACGCCTTTTCATACTCTAACATCAGGAGCACCCTTCAACTCTGCCGTCAGGTCCCAGAAATCATCTATTATATGCGGTGAATGCGTCGCTATGAGTATATCGATGTCCGCCAGCCCCGATATCTCTTTCAGGTCCCTTATGAACTGCTGCTGCCACATAATATGCAGGGATATCTCCGGCTCGTCTATCAGTATGAACGAGCCCGGGCTCGAATTGAATAAAAGATCATAATTCAGGATAAGCTCGTTCTGTTCCCCCGAGGATAACCGGTCCGGTTTTAGATAGCTGCCGTCGGGGAGCGTAAAGATGAATCCTTTCTCTTTACTGACGACCATTTTCTTATACAGGAACTGTTTGTTGATTATCTTTTTCAACAGCTCGATCTTTTTCTCAAGATCGTCGAACACTGAAAGCTTTTCTTTCATATCCCGTACGTACATTGTAAGGACGATGCGGGCGTTATCCTGCATGCCCTCGCTGATGTCGACATGGTCAGATTCGCCGTTTTCGAGAAGGCCGGCCTCGATCAGCCTTGACCTTCTGACTTCCAGCTCTTTAAGCTCGCAGTTGATCGATGCCGTGTCCAGGATGTCCCCATCCTTCAGCTCGTTCTTTATCAGCATTTCCATATTTTTTGAAAGCCTGGCAGGGAATGCCCTGTCCAGCCTGTGAGAAACGTCAGCGTAAAGGGATATCTTCGCCGCCATGACATCCATGATCCCTTCTGAGTACACATTTACTATGGGCTCCGGCCCGTTCGTTTTATCGCGAGCGGAATAGTTCCCCGGGGCATTATACAGCCTCGAGGACTCGATAAAAATGATATCTATACAATCCCTCATTCCTGCCAGCCATTCGGGCTGGTCGTCGGATCCGCTTATCAGGTTCGAGAACATGTTACTGTAGACGTTCACTACCTCGTCAAGCTCAAGGTCCTTAATTGCGTCGGGATCTTTAAAAGCCGCATCGCCATTATTTGCCTTAGGCGATATCAGCTGGGATATAAAGCTCCTGAGCTTTTCCCGGTTAAACCTGGGGATATATTCAAGAACTTCCCCGTCAGCCTTTGTGTAAGTGTATTTCAATATCTCCTTAAAGTTGAGGTCTTTCAGCAGCCCTCCGCTTTTTTTCTGAGGATAGTCGTTCTTTATCTTTTCGACCTGTATGTTGGAGCCGTCCTCAAAGTCAAGCCGGAACCGCTTAAAGTCAGTCATGAGAATATCGATGTCATGCCCTTTACACAGCGAATAAATGAGCTTGAGGATAGTCGTTTTCCCGTACCCGTTGGGTGCATGTATTATGGTTATCCTATCTTCCGTGAATAGAGGGACGACGTGGTCAAACAGCCCGAAAAGCCCGTAAACAGAGATCTTTTTTATTCTCATGATCATCCTACTTCCGACATATTAATGGCGGCTCTCATGCTCTCGCATCTTAAAATATCTCGAGCGCATTTGCCTGTTTTATACGATCATAATATCTTATAAGCGATTACATAATAACTTTATGATTCTAATTGCGGTAATTTTAAACTAACAGGACAATTAGAAAACAGGAAAACATTAAAACTCATAGACACCGCATTTTTTAAATATATCATCATTAGATGGGAGTTTAGCATGGCCAAAAAAGGTATCAACATACTACTGGATAAGCTGGAGCATAACGATGTGTATGCCCAAAAGGCGACAGTATCCGGAAAATACGATGAGATGATGGAAAGCCAGAAGCCGGACGTCACTCTCGTGACCTGTTCTGACTCCCGGGTGCATGAAAGGGCTCTGGATGAAAAGATAGGGAAGATATTCTCGGTCAAGAACATCGGCAACAGGGTAGAGCCGAACCTTGGCAGTATCCTGTACGGGGCATGCCAGCTCCATACCCCGTTATTGATGATACTGGGCCATACGGGCTGCGGCGCGATACATTCCTCGATAAGGGATATGGCGGATAAGCACCACCGTGTGAGAAAATCGCTTGCGTTCTTCAAGCCTGCCGTAGATGATGTCGACTCCATCCTGGATAAAAAAGGCGGTATCACGAAATATATCCGGGATCATAATATCACGACAGCAAAGTCTGTAAGCGACATAACGTTTTTTGAGACCCTGCTTACTGAGGCGAACGTCGACAGGCAGATCGACACGCTTCTTGATGAGGGACATATTAGAAAGCTTATCAGTTCGGAAAAGCTGATGGTCATTGGAGCGATTTATGACTTCAAGGATATATATTCGACGAACAGAGGGTCGATATTTATAACGAACGTTAATGGCAAGTCCGATGTCGCCGATATATGTAAAATGGACATCTTAGGGGAGTACAAAGATTTCGTTTCCGGTAGAGTGAAAAGGTTTTTATTCTACAAATAAAACTCCTGCGTTATCTTTTTCCTTTGAACCTTGACTACTCTTCCCCGAAGTATGGGACTCCCGGCTCCCCACTCTGCGCTCCCCGGTTAAAATCGTATAAATAATATACTTATACGATATAGGATAATTAGAAAGATCATCAGTACATAAAAATTGATGATCTAAAAGGGAGATAAACGGCTGAAAAATATTACCATTTAACAAATGACTGGATCGTTCCAGGTAATTGTCAATAAACTATTGAGGTAAGAATAATATGAAGACTGATAGGTTTTTACTCCTGACCGGAGGAATACTTGCATTTATAATAATCCTGATATTGCTTTATAGTGCCGCGTTCCTGTGCGCTATCGTGACCAATATCCCATCGACTGATAGCTCTAAGATGATGGAAAAAGATTTTGTGTACACAGGGAACCTGACCGGATTTGATTATGCGGAGCTAAACGTTTCAAACATCAACGGGAAGATAACGTTGATCCCGGGCGAGGACGACGATTATACGTTCGAGATACATGCGCGGGGGACTGAAAAAGAGTTTGAAAGGCTGGTCGTCGATTACCGGGAGTCGGACGCTTTGGGCGTAAAAACGCTGAGCCTTCTGATAAGGGATAAAATGGATGATGACCTGAGGTTCAATGACAGGCTTGTATCGGACATAACCATCACCCTGCCGGCAAACAAGACTTATAATATGCTCGTATTTGACGTGAACGGCAATATAAACATCGGTGAGTTCGATTGTAACAGGGTCATATCGAGCACTGTGAACGGCAGGCTCACATCTGAAGCCAGCGCCGGGTACGCCGAGCTTATAACTGTGAATGGAGATGTTGAAGTAACGACAGAGAGTACATCGGGCAGCATCCTTGTGACCACTGTGAACGGCGACATACTCATCTACATCCCTAAAAATTCTGAATTCTACGTTGATGCCAATACCGCAGTGCCAAAACGGGAGCCGATAAGCATTAACGTGCCGGTCGAGACCGTTACGTCGAATATGTTCACACTGGTCGGTAACTCGCCGGGATATGACGGCACGGGATTAAAGATCTACGCCAACGCAGTTAATGGCGACATAAGGATAAGGGGCATATAAGGCTAATATTTTTGCCCCTTTTTATTTTTATTATTAAAAAATATTGAACGTAATTTTATTATAACTTACAATAATAATCTTACTATTATGAACCAGAGAAAATATTTCCTGCTGACAATGATAACGATCATTTTGTTTTTCGTCCTGATCTCAGGATGCACTGAGGAGAAAGCTGTGATCAAGACTTTTAACGAGTCGAATAGCGGCGAGACCGTGAATATTGAAAATGGCGAAATATTCCATATACAGCTATTTGAAAACCCGTCGACGGGGTACAGCTGGAATATGACGTATACCGAAGGCCTTGAGCTGATGAGCGATGAATATACCCAGAGCAATACCACCGAGCAGATCGTCGGCGCAGGCGGCACCCACGACTGGGAGTTTAAAGCTATTAAGACCGGAGAGCAGCAGATAAAAGGTATATATCATCGTCCATGGGAAGGGATCAACGAAAGCATAAATTACACTACTTTCGAATTAATCGTAAAAGTGGCCTGAACAGGATATTCAGGCCTTTATTACTGATCTCCCATCATTTTCGATGGTTTATTATTTTTGTTTTTTCCAGAATCCCGTGATTAACGATGGTATCGGTCCGGGTTAGATTGACTATAGCATAATTATCGGCAAGATCGAACTTCCTGACCCCGGATGTGATATTTTCCCATTTTTCGCCTGATCTTAAGATGATCGTCTCATTATTATACTCCATTGTCACCGTGCCGCTGCTATCCATGGACACTATTTTCATCGCATCCTTCTCGTAAGGAAGCCCGTAAACACCTTGCAGGACAGTGCCTGCGCCACCTCCTGCGGCACCGCTTAGACTTCTGCCATCCCCGTAGATCATTTTCAGCGTGTCGTTAACTTCAAAATAAAACAACCCTGACAGTGTTTTTGTTTCCTCGTCATAACTGTACGTCGGAAAATCGATCATCGGCCCCATATATTCTCCCTGCACCATACTTCCGTTTATGTGTACGTGATGGTCGATAAAAATAAATTTATCATGGTCGGTGAAATTATCGTGATCAGTTTTATCGTTCAGGCACATGCTGGTGAATATAAAGACGAGGACCAGGCATACAATAATAATGTATTTTATAGCGCGATCTTTTTGCTGCATGTTCAAGCACCGGATATGATCAGTTCAAACTGACGTTTTCTGCGGCCGGAAGCATTACGATGAACCTTGTGCCTTTTGTCCGGTCTCCGGAGACCCGGTCCTCCACATTGATCGTCCCGTTGAACGTCTCGACGAGCATATTTACAAGGTACAGGCCCAATCCATTTCCGCCCGTCCTTGTCTTACTCCGGTGCATACGGTCAAACACGATAGGTTTCATATCATCGGGTATTCCGGGGCCGTCATCCTCCACTTCGATCCTGTAATACTTTTTATCGCCCTCTAATATCTCGACTGATCTGACTTTAACAATGATCGGGCCGTTTGAATGTTTTACCGAGTTGTTTAAGAGATTAGTGAATATGTCTTTGACGAGAGGGTTGGCAAGTACGCATCCTTTGAGGCCGTCGTACTCGATCGAGATGTCTCTCCCCGGAATGTCACTGTATTCCTGAATGGCTTCCAGCAGGACTTCTTCGAGGTCTACAGGCTCAAAACTGAAGTTATCGGTTTTCAGCTTACGTATTTTCCTGACGTTTTGTATCAGGTTCGAGCTGTTTTCCAGAGCTTCTAACGGCTTTACTAAAAATGTTTTATTATCATCATTAAGATTGAAAGTGTCCAGGGCCATTTCCAGATAGCCTATGCCTATCTGGTTCATATTATTGATGTCGTGCCCCATAAGGTCTATATAAAGCTCGACCTGCATTTTTTCCTGTAACAGCTCTTCTTCGGCCCGTTTACGCTCGGTGATGTCCTCTGACAGGACAATATAGCTCGATATTTTATTTTCGGATGAATATGTCGGGAAAACCTTCATTGAAACGTATTTATCCTGCATGCTGTCGTGGTCATTCAGTTTAAGCCCCGACAATACCACTATACTGCCTTTTTTAACCCTGAGTATCTTGTCCTTGAACTCTTCGCTCAGTTTATCCCCCTGATTAAAAATGCTAAAACCAGCGATATTTTGATCGTTAAGGTCGAACATTCTTTTAAAGGACTTATTGGAAAGGATTATCCCCCCGTTAATGTCGCAAATGCATATGCCGTCGGGAGATTGCATTATCAGGTCATGCATAAGATGTTTCGTATCGTATAGCTCCTTATTTACCTCTTCTATTGTCGTAGGCCGGATACCGCTTAACGAGTAAATGACCAGCGCAACCGCGACCACTATCAGCATGAGGTCATAAAAGAACTGCGAATATCCGAACGTATCGTACATGCCCAGGTAAGCCACCAGGTTCAAAGAGTCGCCTATTATGCTGAGAAGAAAATCTGCGAGGATTATAGAAAAGGCGTATCGGTATTTAGTTGGCATATAGATGATTAGAAGTATCGAAGCCTGCGTAAGAATGCCAATATCGATCAGGACACATGACCCGTATACCAGTATATCAAACGCATTACTGCTTCCTTCAAAAATGTTGACCGCCATGAAATAGACTATCAGAAAAGCTGACGCTGCATTCACAAAAATGATAAAATGCCTGATCTGCTGTTTGATCTGATCATAATGCACTCTCACGATCATGAACAGGGTCACCAGAACGGCCGAACACGCCATGATCATGATCATCTTTCCTGCGGGCACAAGCCATGGAAGATCAAACGTCACCGGCATCAGGTACCATAGTATTCCCGAGATCGAAAGAAGAAAATAGTTGGCTGCCAAACCGAGAAATATTATTTTCAGATTTTTATCAGTACTGGACCAGTAAAGTTGTATGGACAGAGGCAGGCATATCATGAGTAAAAGCACGGCAGATATGACTGTGATCATGGTCAGGAACTCGTTGACATATGAGTAGATCAAAATCGTTACCAGGGACATGGAAATAGCGCACTGGAAAGATATCAATATGAAAAGAAATATATTGAACATTTTTACTTTTTTGACCTCGTCATACATGTTATCGATTAACTACTTTATTATTCTATTAATAAATAATTATTGAACGTTAAATTTAAAAAAAGTGTAAATTAAATTTACACAGGTCAAAGATATTATCAGGATCATACTTCATAAAAATAAGATAACACAGGGATTTCTTACATTAAACTTAAAATTTTTTTATAAAAATTGGTTTTTCCGAGATTTTTTTTCAATTAAATGTTAAATTAATTTTATATAAATATAAATAATTATAAATTTTTTTAAATAATAAATAAAAAATTTGAATAATATAAATTATAAAATTTATTTGATATAATTGAGGTATACAGGTATGTATGAGATCTCTTTTAAAAAGAACAGGATATCGAATATTTTCACACGCCTTTCGAACGAGTTTATTTATGGCGGGCACCTCGTGTCTTTACATGCTCCATCGCATGTCCTGACAATTGCGATACTTTTAAGCATGGGTGTTGAATTTTCCATACTATTGATCGCCTACATAATTCCGCTGATAGTCTACGCATATAATTACTACGGCGAGCTGGAAAAGGATATTCTCACAAATCCCGAAAGAGCGGCATACCTGGATAAAAAGATAAGATCATTCCCATACGTACTGGGATTTTACATCGTGTCCCTTTTTGCATTAATGCTCATTTTTGCGAACATGTACCTTATCTATTTCATCCTTGCATTAATAATCGGAGGAGTATTATTTACGGTCTTTTTTAAAGACCTTACAAAAATAGTACCATGCTTTAAAAACATATACACATCGTTCACATGGGCGATAGCCGGAGCTTTTTTCCTGCTTATAAATTATTCGCTTGAATTCAGGCCATTCTTCGTGCTGCTTTTCTTATTTATATTCATGAGGTCCATTCTAAACGTGTTCTTTTTCGATCTTAAAGATCTTGAGGGCGACAGACAAAGGGGTTTATTGACGATACCGGTCATGGTCGGTAAAGAAAAAACATTGAAATTCTTACACGCGCTGAACTTATTCTCGTTTTCGCCGATCATCATAGGGATATTTATCGGAGAGATCCCCGCACTGGCGTCATTCCTGCTTCTTACAGGCATTTATGCCTTTTATTACCTGAAGAGAGCGGAAACTACTGAAGAAAGAGAACTTCGGCAAATATCCTATATGATAGTGGATTCGGAATTTATTTTCTGGCCTGTTTTGCTTTTGATCGGAAAAATCCTACTTAATGTAAGCGTCTTTTAAAAAAATAAAATAAATAACGAGATTTTTTAAATCCAAAATTTTTAATTTAAAAATTTAAAAAATTATTATTTAATTTTTATCGATAAAATATGGCTTTGAAATAAAAATCATTCATGTGAAAACTTTATATCATAAAACCGTTAAAAAACTATAATATTCGTAATTACAAAATTGAAATTATGATTTAGAAAAAATAGAATCGATATTAATGTAAAATTATGTAAATATAAATAATAAAATTAATAGCTTAATAACAAATCAATAAATAAAATCCACTTTAAAAGTAGGAAAAAGTATGACCGAGAATGTAAATGCGAACACAACAATGGAAAAATGGATAGCAGATGTTAAATATTCCAGGCTATTCTCCGAGATGCAGAACGAGCTTATATACGGGGGACATCTTGCATCAATGGTATCCCCGGCTTTTGTACTGTCAGTGGCAGCGATCCTGAACACTGCAGTTGATCTGCCCATATTGTTAATATCATATCTCATACCCCTGATAGTATACAGCTACAATTATTATGGTGAGCTGGAAAAAGATATGCTTACAAACCCGGAAAGGGCTTCTTTCGTAGAAAAGAAGGTCAAATCGTATCCGGTCAGGATAGTTGCCTATATACTGATCTTAGGGTTGCTGCTATTATTTTTCGCGAACTATTACCTCATAGGGTTCATTTTCGCCCTGGTGTTCGGCGGAATTTTGTTCACGGTCTTCCTAAAGGACTTAACAAAAAAGATAGTCTGTTTTAAGAATGTGTACACAGCCCTGATGTGGGCGTCATCGGGCGCGTTTCTTTTCCTCTTCTATTATTCGCTGGACTTGAACCTCGCATTCGTCCTTATATTCATATTCATATTCCTGAAGGTCATATTGAACGTCATATTCTTTGATCTTAAGGACATCGAAGGGGACGGGGAGAGAGGATTAAAGACCCTGCCCGTGCTACTGGGCAAGAATGGTACGCTCAAGTTCTTACATGGCCTGAGCATTTTCGCATTCGTACCGTTATTCATAGGGATCTACCTGGGAGTGATACCGCTTTTTGCCCTATCGCTATTATCATTATGCATATACAATTACTATTACCTTAAAAAAGCGGAGACTATCGACAACAGGAATCTTCGTATCCTGTCATACACCATGGCGGATGCGGAATTTCTCATCTGGCCGATACTGCTTCTGGTTGGAAAGACGATCTTCTTAAGCGTTGCGTAACAAGGCAAGTATCAAACCGGTCATCGATAAGGTCATTCCGGCCTTATCTTTCCTATTTTTAATTTTATTGTCATTGTTCCTGGAATAGCAATAAAAGAGCCAGAACGTTACATAATAACAGCGCCAGTATCACGATCTTCAGGACCCAGGTCGGCGTGCTCTCGACCCCTTCCTCTGTCAGTTTTCTATTTATGGCCGAGTAGCTCCGGTAAGCGATCACGAATACCACCGTTGCGGTCGTAATGAAAACAACGCCTATTATCCGTAGAGCCCATAACCAATGGCTGAGCTCTAAAAGCCTTGGAAGCGCCAGTGCCACGGCTACCAGAGACAGCCCGGTCCGTATCCATGCGCTAAGGGTACGCTCGTTGGCAAGAAGATTTCTCTCCTTTGCCAGAAAGGTCCTTTCATGCGCGAGCTTAATCTGATCTTTCACTTCTTCTTCGCTATGCTCCGGTCCGACATCAGCCACTTTCAGGTACACCGCCCGTAAATAGAAATGAGAACATTTTAAAGCCCTGATGAGGCGTTAAAATACATTACTTTAATAAAATGTTAAAAAATTAAAATTTAAAATAGTTTATAATGGAAAACTCGAAAAAATATAAGAGCGTTACAGGATTTAACTTTTTAGATCAATTTTATAGTTCCTGCCTGCCATGGATTTTATGCCATAGATTTCGTCAGAACGTTATAGATATACGCTATCAGAAAACCGGCTATAAAACCGTCCACGATGGCCCATATAAGGCCGATGATACTCCCGATCACCGATAGTTCATAGCCGAGATAAACGGAACCGATCGTTGATACTGCCTGCACGCCCCATCCGAGAAAAGTGGCCATAAGCCCGAGCATTAAAACACCAAAGCCCCAGATGATGCCCAGGGCTAATCCGAATTGAACTGGTTTGATCTCTTTGACCATCCTCCCACCATAAAGAGTTCTGACGTTACGAATAAATCTGTTGTCGATAATATTAACGCAAAATCATTTTGTTACGGTTAAAAAATACATAACCTTTATTTATCGAATGCCCAATTTTGCCCTGTACAGGTATCGGTCATAGATAGATGATAATTAATACAGGATCCCTTATATCCGATATAGTAATTAAATAAAGACACAATAATAAATAACCTGGTAAATGAATATTTAGTACATTAATAGTTTTTTATGACATGCTCATAAATCTTAATTTTATAATGAGCTTATATATAGCATATATAGTTTGTATTAAACATATATAAGTAAAACATAATTAGTAATAATTACATAAAGATAATATTGATATAGTATATTTAACTAAATAAATTAAATATAAAAATTAGTTAATAAAAAATAGTATGGAGCCATGAGAGTATAAAGGGAGGTGCGAGGGTGAGTAAACTTTGTATCGGGTTTGAGGTCCATCAACCTTATAGATTAAACTCCCGGTTTGATCATAAAAATGGAGTAAAGATAAAAGATCTGGAGAAAGAATACTTTAGCAGTAAAAATAAGGAAATACTGGAAAAGGTCGCAGGCAAATGTTACATACCGGCAACTGAGATCGTACTTGAAGGGCTTGATAATGGTTTTAAGTGCGCCTTCAGCATCTCGGGAACCCTGATAGAGCAGCTGGAAAAGTGGAACACAGATGCGTTAGACCTATTTAAGCAGGCAGCAAGGCATAAGAACACAGAGCTGATAGCTCAGACTTACTATCACAGCATCGCAAGCCTTTTTGACGACCTTGAGGAATTCGAGCTACAGGTAAAGCTGCATAAGAAGCTATTGAAAGATGTATTCGGTGTAGTCCCCCGTGTCATGGAAAACACGGAGTTCCTGTTCAATAATTCCATAGCGAGATCCGCAAAAAAGATGGGGTTCGAAGCGATTTATTCGGAAGGCGTCGAGCGGATACTTGACTGGAGAAGCCCCAATTATGTCTATACTTGCCAGGGCATAAAAGTTTTAATGAGGAACTATAAGCTTTCCGACGATATCGCGTTCAGGTTCAACAACAGGGAGTGGGAGCAGTATCCCCTGACAGCGGATAAGTTCGCGGACTGGATAGCCAGCGTTCCGGGAGATTATATTAACATATTCGTAGATTATGAGACGTTCGGCGAGCACCACTGGGACGAGACCGGTATCCTCGACTTCCTGAGATGGCTGCCTAAAGAATGCCTTGGCAGGGGCATAGAGTTCGAAACGCCGTCCGCGATATCAAAGCTTGAGCCTCGCGAGGAGCTTGACGTCGATGAGACGATCTCATGGGCGGATATAGAGAAGGATGCGTCGGCATGGGCAGGTAACACAATTCAGAAAAACGCTTTAAAGGCGGTCCAGAGAGCAAAGATATACGCGAAGAACAAGAAATTATGGCGCTACCTTCAAACGAGCGACCACTTCTACTATATGGCGTCGAAGTTCGGCTCATGCGGCGACGTGCACAACTATTTTAGCCCGGAGGCCTGCAGCACGTTCAGCGCTTTCGAGCAGTATATGAACATACTCTCACATTACGAGCAAAAATTCTCACACAGGACAGGATCGAAAAAGACGGCGATGATACTGAGGAGCGTCAGCCCCGATAAAGCCTTCAACTTTTGGAATTCGCAGAATTATACAGGATTTTCCGCATACAGCCTGGACGATCTTGCCGAGATGCTGAACCATGTGCCTGAAGATTCGGTCGAATACCACATACAGAGGAATGATTTTTCCAGATGGATAGGAGAGGCGCTTGGAGATAAAAAACTTGCATCTGTGGTCGAGAACTGTAAGAACAGGATAGATCTTACAGAGGCTATCGACCGGGAGAGAGACCTTCTATGGAAACGCTTAAAATAGCATTCTTTTGCTGGGAGTCAATATATTCGGAAAAGATAGGGGGCCTGTCCCCCGGGGCCACATACCTGGCCGAGACGCTGGCAAAGGAGCACGAAGTCCATTTCTTTACGAGGGGAAAAGAAGATAAGGTCATCAAGGGCGTTCATTACCATTATTGCCAGCCGGTGGCCGGCAATATAGTAGATTTTTGTCGCGACATGAGCGATCAGATGGTCAGGCGGTTCAGAGAGTTCGATACGCCGCCTTTCGACATTTTACATTTCCATGACTGGCATGTGGTCGATGCCATGCATCAACTGCGCGACAGAAATACAGTTTATACTTATCACTCCACAGAGTACGGCAGGATAGGGAATAAGTTCGGCGACTGGTGGGAATCGAAAGAGATCTCCGGCAAGGAATGGTATGCCGGGCTCATTGCAAAAAGAATAACGACTGTATCTAACACGCTTAAGAACGAGGTCATGTGGCTGTACAACATACCGGACGAGAAGACAGACATTGTCAACAACGGCGTATTCCCGGAAAAATATGATGCGATGATAGATCAGGGCGAGGTCAAGATGTCATACGGCATACATCCCCTCGCTCCTCTCGTGTTCTTTATAGGGAGGATGGAATACCAGAAAGGACCGGACATCCTTGTGGAGGCGATACCGCAAGTGCTTTCAACCTACTGGGGAGCGCATTTCATCATGGCGGGTGAAGGCAGCATGAAAAGCAGGCTGCAGGAAATGACGTGGGACCTTCCCGTGCATTTTCTTGGATATATACCTGACTCCGAGTACATCCGCCTTCTTTATGCAAGCGACGTGGTCGTTATACCAAGCAGGAACGAGCCTTTCGGGCTTGTGTTGCTCGAGGCCTGGAGCGCAAAAAGGCCGGTAGTTGTAAGTGACGTAGGAGGGCTTTCGGAGAACGTCGATAATTTCTATGACGGGGTCAAGGTATACCTTAACCCGGATTCTCTCGCCTGGGGCATCAATTACGTCCTTAATGATCATATTAAGAGCAACCTGATGGGTAAGAACGGACGGAGAAAGGTAGATAAATTATTCAGATGGGACAGGGTGGCGGAAAAAATGGTCGATGTGTACAGTAAGGTGATATGATGAGGATGGCATATTTTGTGGACGAGTTCCCGCCGTTCTTTAGAGGTGGGCTCGGGACATACGCTATGGAGATAACCAAAGAGTATGTCCGAAGAGGCTATAATATCACGGTCTTTTCCAGAAACACGGGAAACGACCCCACTAATGACATCTGGGAAGGCGTAAAGGTCCACAGGCCGCTCCTGTTGAACGTCGCGGACGTCCTTCCGATAGTAAGCCCGGGCGATGTGATGAACTGGGATACGGGCGGACAGGAATTTTTCATGGAGACGATATTTTATAACTTCCTTTCGGCATCCAAACTTGTTAACGGCCTTGCGGGAAAGGAAGGTAAAACGTTCGATATCGTGGTCGCGCATGACTGGCTTTCATTCATAGCGGGCATCATATCGAAGAGAAGTATGAAACTTCCGCTGGTCGTTCATTTTCATTCCGCGGAACAGGGGAGGACCGGGAACGGTTCCGCCACGGTTAAGAATATCGAAAGGCTCGCGGCAGTGAAAGCGGACATGATAGTGACCGTAAGCTATGCTATGCGCGACGAGCTTATGAAATACGGGTACCCGGAGAGTAAGATCAGGGTAGTGTATAACGGCATAGACGTTAATAAGTACAGGCCGGGCATCTTTTCTGATGAAGAGATAAGAAAGTTTAAGGAAGAGATAGGCGTTGGCGACTCCCCGATGATATTCTTCGTCGGAAGATTGACATGGGTGAAGGGCGCCGATACGCTCGTCATGGCGATGGCGAATATAGTAAAAGAGGTACCCGACGCAAAACTGGTGATAGTGGGCAAGGGTGAGCAGGAAAGCATGCTGAGGCAGATGGTGGCCTCCCATGGCCTGGAGAACAATGTCATCCTTAAATATGAATATATCCCGGAGCATGAGCGCATCAAGTATTATGCCGCGTGCGACATAGCCGTTTTCCCGTCAAAATATGAGCCTTTCGGGATTGTATGCCTGGAGGCGATGGCTATGGGTAAGCCTGTGATCGTAGGGGCAAGCGGAACGTCAGGGTTCAGGGAGCAGGTGATACCGTTTGGTGAGAACATTAGCGGGTTTCACATAAATCCTCAGGACCCGGATGACATTGCAAAATTTACTGTGATACTGCTAAAAGACCCGGACCTGAGAAAGACCATGGGTATAAATGCCCGGAAAAGAGCCGTAGAAAAATTCTCATGGGAGATAGCCGCTGATAATACGGTAAGGGTGTATGAGGAGGCCATATTGCTGCATGAGGAGAATAGAAAAGCTCTCTATGAGGCAGTATGCGAATGTAAGATACCCGATGTCAATCCGACAGAAAAAAGCTCATGACCGATTTTATATTTTGACAGTGTCCTTTTTATTTACCAGTCCCTAAATCTACGTATCTTAATGCCTTAGTGTTCGGTCCTGTTAATACAGAATCCGATTTTCACCACAAAGGCAACCAAGGAACATGAAGGACTTTTTAGAAAAACAGTGTTATTTTTTTGTAATTTAAGAATCCATATATGAGCGTTATAATCATTATATTAAATTTAAAGAAAGAAAATTGTGGACCTTTGTTGCCCTTGTGCGCTCCCATGAAAAACTTTTTGAAGGTCTCTGTAAAAACGTGCATGTAACATTCATTATGGGATCGATGTTCTGCCGTTGTGCCTGTCGGATGGCAGGCAGGCACGTAACCTCACAGAAACACAGAACCACAAAAATTTTTTTATATGATTTTTAAGGGCTCAAAAGCACTAAGAATTTACTCACTAAATCTCTAAGGGCGCTAGTATCACCGTCAATGCACTAAAGTCTCTAATGCACGGCTTAATGCTCGAAGCGCTCTAAGCCACCAACGCTAAAACAAGGCCCGAACATTCTCCAAGGGCACGAAATTTTAACATCTCGGTTGACGTTTAAATGATCTATATTTCCCTGCTATAGGTCAGGCGAACACAGACCGGGATATTAGACTTTAGTGTTTTTGAGAATGTTCGGGCCTTGTTTTAGCGTTGGTGACTTAGAGAGGTTAGTGCGTTGAGCCGGGCGTTAGGGATATTAGAGCGTTGACGGTGATACTGGAGCATTTGTGGTTTGGTGAGTGAACCTTTGGGTTTTCGTGACCTTAAATTATAAAAAAAATTTTGTGTTTCTGTGTTTCTGTGAGGTTACGTGCCTGCCTGCCATCCGACAGGCACAACCATAAAAACTTCATCTCAAAGACCAATAGGTAAGACACGTTATTTCATTCTTAAAACCTGAGCAAGACCCCGCTCATCAAAGATTTCGTGGTGAAAAAATAGAACTCATTAATATCCGGGATCAAGACATGTTAAAGAATCTTGGACAAGAAGAACATACTACTTAATTAATTGAGCTAAGAAAATAACCGACCTTTATGGCACGCGGAAAAATATTCAAAGGGACTCGACATCAGAGCCCCGTTGAAAATGTTAAAATCAGGTTTAGGGCTATAGTATCTCTTTTAGTTTTCTCGATAATTCATATGAAAGGTCCAGCGTGCCAAACTCGTTGTTGATGCTGTTCGTCGATATCAGCTCGTTCACGCCAGCCCTGAACAGTCCCGTCAGCGTATCTATGTCGCTTAACACCGCATGAGTGAATGCTGCAGTGATCTTATTAGCTCCCTGCGACCTGAGAGAGCCTATCACTTCCATCATCGTTCCGCCCGTGCTCACTATGTCATCTATGATCAGAACGTCCCTGTTCTTGACGTTCAGTCTTTTCGGCTTTATCTCGATCTCCTTAGCCGACAGCCTGTGTTTTTCCATGACATCGTAATCAGTTTCTAAAATATCTGCGGCTCTCTTTGCCCATCTCTCGGATTCCGAATCGGGACCGATGACCACCGGCTTTAAAAGGCGTTTGCCGGCTTCGCTGGCCAGCAGGTCTATTGCGCTAACTTCATGTAGCTTTACTTTACTGAACCCTAAAAGGTCATCCATGCTTAGCCTGTGCAGATGAAGGTCTACGCTAACGATGTCATTTACGCCGCAGGATTCCAGTGTCTTCAGAACTGATCGGATCCCGATCGCCTCGCCTTCGACGTGCCTGGTGTCCTGCCTGGTATATCCCAGATAAGGTATTACGGCTATCACCCTTCTTGTGCCCAGTTCTTTTAACAGGTCCACTGTGAGAAGAGTCTCCACAAGCATGTCATTGGGCCTTGGATGCATCGTCTGGACATACACTACGGTCTCCTTCGGTTTAAAATCGCCTTCTATAACGTGTATCTCACCGTCAGGGAACTTTTCTATAAAGGGAAAATGTGCTTTCATACCCATATTTTTCGCGATACATTGCGCCAGTCTGGGAACGCTTGAGCCAGATACGATGTCTATGTCCATGCTACGATCACCATTATGATTTTTAATGCCCGGGATAGTTTTTGTTTAATTTATATATTTATCACATACATCGATATTTAATATTTTACTTTATATGATGACGAACATCCCTGATGATACGGTCATGAAAAGATCAAAGATGAATGAACATCTTCGCCGGGTAAAATAGCATTTAACATAAGAAAGGAGAAGGCATATAGTTCCAGTACACGTGCAGGGACAGCAGGGAATGGCTTTGATAACAGCCCATAACTTAAACGACACCACTTCTAAAATATCTTAGACAGGATTTTGAACAGGGGCATTCCCGGATTGAATATGGTATCGGATACAAACGAAAGAGGGACTTTTTCCATGCCTCTTGACTTTAGTGTCCCGAAAAAAATATTCAATGAGCTATCGTTCATCCTGGATACGACCATTGCAAGCTTATAGTTCCTGCTTATCATGCGTCCGATCGTATCAAATATCTCGCGATCATACGCGGCGAGCGAAGATGCAGAAACATCGCCGGATCTGATCGCATCCGCTGCTACATTACCCGATATTCTCCCGCTGGCCATCGCACTTATGATACCTGCTCCCGTAAGCGGGTCGCTTAGTCTTGCCGCATCGCCTGTCAGCATCATCCCGCCTGTGGAAATGCATGGCAGAGTATCCTGCACCGGCACGATCCCGGCCACCGACTCGAGAATGCTGCTTCCGGGGAATCTGGCGTTCACGAATTCGGTAAGGTATTGTATAGGATGCGACCTGTCAGTCATGCTGGCGAGCATGCCTAAGCCTACATTAGCCTCATCCTTACCTTTTGGAAATACCCATGCATAGCACCCCGGCGCCACGCTGCTGCCGAAGTAAAAATCGCAGCATGACGGGTCTATATCGATGCCGGTAAGATGGAACTGGGCGCATGTGGCGGCATGCTTGAGCTTGAGAGTAGTGTCTATCCCGGCCCATCTGCCTATTTTTGACTCTACGCCATCAGCCCCTATCACAACAGGGGCCGCTATCTCAAAACATTCCCCGCGGCTGATACCTCTGATACCGCAAACCTGGCCCTTATCCATTAAAAGGGATGTTGCCTGTGTCTTTACCATCACTTCCGCGCCTGCATTCGCAGCAGACCTTGCCATGTCCCGGTCGAATATTTTTCTGTCGAGCACATACCCGAGCTCTGTATCCGAGTTTTTCTCCCTGAGCTCAAACTTATTCCCGTCAGGCGAAAAGAGCCTGGCGCCGGATATTTTCGAACATACCCATTTTGGATCTATATCCGTGAATTTAAGCAAGGCGTTCCTGGGCACTCCTTCTCCGCAACGCACGGGCTCCCCGATCTCCTGGCGCTTTTCTATCAGCAAGACTTCAAGTCCTTTCTCGGCTGCCGTCCTTGCGGCTATCGATCCCGAAGGCCCTGCGCCGACGACGATGACGTCATATTTATCTTTCATAGGATATTTTCTCCATAGCGCCCATCGGGCATGCTTTCAAGCATTTTCCGCAATCTATGCATTCCTCGTCGATGCTGATAAAAGTCTCTACCAGTGTGATCGCATTTTTTGGACAAACGGCTACGCATCCGCCACAATACCCACACTTGAACCGGTTGACGGCTATCACAGATTTTACCCCCGAATTAGCCAGCTATCTAACAGGATAATTATTAACTTAAATTAATTAATAGTTATTAACTAAAAATATATTAAATGATACACTGATGGATCGCCATATGTTCTTTGAGCAAAAATATTTTATATGGTTGAAGAAATCCAGTGTTGAATTATAATAGCGCGATCTACGATTTATAGTCCGATAGAGCATTAGAGGTAAAAGAAAAACGATAGATAGTTCTATATTGATAATTTAAAAATAAATAAAACGTGGTATATATGGACTCGGAAGATATAAACAATTGTAAAAATAATATTGTTAACGAAATTGAAAATATAATAGAATATGTAAAAAATTTTGAAGTCCATTCTGTTAAAGATGAAAAAGCCCTTGATGAGCTATATGACATCGTAAGCAATATGACTAAAAGGGTCAATGAGATCGAAGAGGCTCACAGACGCCGCATAGAGCTTACGAATGAATTGATGAGGACTCTGGGCGAACTGGAGAACAGCCATAAAAAATTCGCAGAGAAATTTTCTAAGAACGAATAGGAGGATGCGGCGATTTATGCCTCGCCGCTGGCCGTTTTTTCTCCCGGTAAGTCGGTCTGCGCGTTCGCCGGCCGATCATTAGTTTATAGCATGTCGTCGCCGTTATAGACGGTAGTATATTTTAAGGTGTAAATTTGGGAGGTCCAATGAATATGTCGACCGGTTGATATATATTATTTTTCTATAAATAAAATAATTACAAATCTAAGAATAACGGATAAAAAATACTGGAATGATAGTCCATAAGATCGAAAATAATTATATTGCAGCTACCTTATTTTTCCCATATCAACCCAAAATTATATCTAACATGGTCAATAATGGCTTATAGAGGAAGATTTACCTGTTAAGTAAAAAGCGCCTTGCCATGCTTTGTATGATCATCGCATCTATCGCGGTAAGCGGTTGTATCCTTTATCAGGCAGATAGCAGTAAGGATATTTTTAATGGTATGCCGGATCAGACACCGACACCTGATGCCACAGTGAGCCCTTTGCCGGAGAATGAGAAAATTTCTGCTCCCAACCCTGGGGCCACCCTATCTCCTTCAATTATCCCGCCGGCAGTAGAACCGCAGGCCATGATGACTGCGGTCGAGCCGTATCATTGTGTGTTTAAGTGGACATATGAAAAGATCAGGTGGACCTTTAACGCGGAAATATCAAAAGAAGCCCTTGACCTTTACAGAAACAAGCCCCATAACAGGACGACGAACTACGCGAATTATGCCCTGTCGGAAGAGGACAGGGGATTCCTGAACGAGATGATCGGCAGCATATGTGAATCCGGAAAAAACAACGGCTACGGCGAATATGATAATTTGATGAACATCGTCACGTTCGTACAATCTTTACCTTATGCTTCGGATAAAGTGACCACAGGCTACGAAGAATATCCGAGGTATCCCGTAGAGACGCTGGCAGACAATGGCGGCGACTGTGAAGATACCTGTATACTGGCCGCGGCATTATTACATGAGATGGGATACGACGTAGTGTTCATAAAGCTCCCCGACCATATGGCAATTGGGATCAGGTTACAGGAAGACCGCGAAGGGACGCGCTTTGAATACGAAGGTTCCTATTATTACTATCTTGAAACGACGGGAGAGAACTGGGGGATAGGGCAGGTCCCGGATGAGTATAAAGGTGTTCGGGCAGAGATATATCCGCTTGTCAAAAGCCCGGATGTCGGGATGAGCTTCATCGCCGAAAGATCCGGTTCGGACTCTGATTTTGTTTACTTTACAGTACGTTGTAGCATTAAAAATGCCGGACCCGGTGACGCTAATGGTTTAAAGGTCCATGTGATGGCCATGGCAGTGAATAAAGGCGATAATTATATCTGGCCCCCTGATCAGGAGATATACCCGGGCAATGTCCCTGAAGGATCATCCGTTGAAGTTGAAGCTGAGATAAAGGTGCCAAAAAATGAGGCTTCGATGATAAAATGCGTACTATCCGGAGAAAATATTGAAAATAAAGAAATGACGACGGAAATTTTCACCGTGTAAACTTTTAAAATTTTAAAAATATTTTTAATATATTTGATTTCATTTTTACATAAATATTTACATACGAAAATATGATGTACCTGGAATTCCTATATAGTATAATTAGCCCCTATCAAGGAGTTTATTATGGAGAATAATGTGAGGGGGAGTGACGAGAGGCATAGCCATGGGGAAAAGAGGGTAAACGACCTAGGATCATCACATAGCTTATTTTTTGAAGATATATTAGAAGACATACCCTTACCAGTAGCCATAATCGACCCGGATGATAAAGATGTCAGAAGTAATCAGGCATTTTACGCAATGACAGGATACAGCCATGAAGAGTTGATCCGGGAGCTTAATTTACAGGCTTTTTTTACGCACACAGGATATTCCGAATATAATGAGCGGACTGTATCCAGTAAAAAAAATATTTCCATATCCAAGTTATCGATCAAATGTAAAAACGGAACATGTATCCCTTTAAATATCATAGATAGAGAGCCCTTGGACGTGAACGGCGATAAGCGGGCGCATAAAGTTGTCATATTTGCCGATACCCCCGAAGGGAGTAAAATTCCTTTTAATATTAACGAAAAGCGATATCAGGTCCTGGTAGAAGTGCAGAATGACCTGATAGTATGTTTCGATAAGTTCGGTATCATAACTTTTGCAAACGAAGCCATATGCAAATATGCGGGGATCGGAAAGGAAGAGATGATCGGCAACATGGTCGATCGGATAGTATCGCAGGAGCTCAGGGAGGCTTTACTTAAAGAGATCGGGTCCATGAGCATGGACTATCACGTTTTAATAAAAGAATGTCAATTCAAGAAACATGACGGCTCCGTGCGATGGATAGAATGGATCAACCATTGCATGTTCGACGACCGGGGAAATTTCATCGAATGCCAGTCAATAGGTAAAGACATTACTTCCCGGAAGACGATCGATGAGGAAATAAAAAATAATGAACAGATGTTCAATAAGCTTTTCAATCAGATCAATGACATCGTTTTTACCATGGACCGGTACAGTCGCCTTTTAAGCGTATCCGGAAAATGGTTTGAAAAATACGGGATAAAGGAAGACCTATTGCGGGGAAGATCCCCGTGGGAAGTTTTAGAGACAAAAGACCCAAATGCAATAATAGATGTTCTTGAACGTGCTTTTTCAGGTGAAGAGACATCATACGAATGGTCAGGATCATATCAAGGCCGGATATTTTATTTTCAGATATCATTATCCCCCATCCGGGACCGGAAAGGCGATATAATTGGGGTTTTGGGGATAGGCCGTGAGATCACGGATAGCAAGTGCATGGAAAAGGAACTGCAGGATAAGGAAGCCTGGTTATGCCGTATTACCGATAACATGAGAGATATTGTCATGGAGATCGATAATAAAAGCGTTATCACTTATGTCACCCCATCCGTCAAGACAGTGCTGGGCTATGGCACGGAAGAGATCATTGGCAGGAGTGTCTTTGATTTTTCCCACCCTGAGGATATTGAAAAAATCGTAAAGATGACGATCCAGGCCCTGAAGACGGGCAAAGGCGGCAAGATGGAGCACAGGATCAGGGATATTAACGGAAAATATCTCTGGTTCGAGACGATAGATAATCCTGTCACGGACAGCTCCGGGAATGTGACAAAGGCGGTCATAGGGATACGAGATATTACCGACCGGAAAAAGATCGAGGACGAATTAATAAAAAGCGAAAGAAGCTACAGGATCCTTGCGGAAGGCGCAAAGGACATCATTTTCATAATAAGCAAAGACCTGACCATTGATTATATCAACAATTTCGTATCCGGGTTGTTTAACGTTCGCAGGGAAGATGTGGTAGGCAGAAATATTACAGAATTACTGGAGGGAAAGATCTTCCATAGGATCATGTTTGATAATATAAAGGAAAAGTTACGGATGATCTTCACTTCAGGTTCGCCGATGACAAGCGAGGATCTCCTGACCATTAATGGTAAAGATATCTGGCTGAACACTCATTTGATCCCTATAGACGGTACTGAAGGGGAAATAATTTCCGTAATGGGCATCTCGCGCGATGTCACCGACTATAAAAAAGCGGAGAAAGCTTTACGTGAAAGCGAGCAGTTGCTGGCGAAAGCGCAGCAGATAGCCCATCTCGGCAGCTGGAACTGGGACTTTGTAAATGATTCGGTCATATGTTCCGACGAGGCTTACAGGATACTGGGAATATACCCGGTGGAACGGGAAACTGACACGGACATACTATCGAGTAACATCGACCCGCTGGACAAGCATATTATCGAAGATCACATAAATGAGGCTAAAAGAGATAAAAGGTCATTTCAGAGCATCGACGTCCGTATAGTCCAGCCCGACGGCTCGAAGCGTATAGCGCATGTGGAAGGGGAAATGATCTTTAACGACGCTGGCAGTGCTGTTCGCATGTATGGCACCATACAGGATGTGACTGAAAGAAAGAAAGTGGAGCTCGCCCTGATGGAGGCCAAGCTGCAGGCTGAGCTATATGTGGACCTGATGAGCCATGACATAAGCAATATTAACCAGATCATAATGGGCTATCTTGAACTGGCCAGGGACATGTCCGGGATGGAAGATGAAAGCAGGCGGTTCATAGAGAAATCTTTTGAAGCGCTGAAAAATAGCTCCAATTTGATAAATAATGTCAGAAAGATCCAGATGACCAGGTCCGGGGAACTAAAATACGAGGGTATCGACCTTGGAAAGATCCTATCTGAGATATGTTCCGAATATACTAACATTCCGGGCACTGATGTAGAAATAAACATAAAAGACTATAATGATCGGTTCGTGAGAGCAAATGAGCTGTTAAAAGATGTCTTTGTGAACATCGTAGGGAATTCGATAAAACACTCCGGCGGACTTGTGATCATAGATATTTATCTTACGAGGGCGTTTGAGAGCGGCAAAGAATATTATAAGGTCATAATAGACGATAATGGTCCGGGCATACCTGATGAGATAAAATGCAAGATATTCGACAGGTCATGGCGCGGGGAGACTAAAACAAAAGGCCGGGGGCTGGGGCTGTTCCTGGTAAAGACCCTTGTCGATAGCTTTCAGGGAAGGGTATGGGTGGAAGATAAGGTGCCTGGAGAAACGGGCAAAGGAAGCAGGTTTATAGTGATGTTGCCTTCATTTAAGAGCACAATGAATTGATCTTCTGGTTCATGGGCCGTTTTATCATTTTCGGCTGGCGTCCAATATGGCCTGCAGGCCAGATTGACAGTGAACTAAAATGTAAAACATGATCCAAAAGTAAAAATGTCGAGATACTAAAAGAAAAAATGTGCCGCATATTGCGGCTATCTATGCGATCTTTTCAAACATGACGGGCGTATCGTCCAGATAGATCTGTTTTCTGACCTCATTATAAGTGACCAGGCTTTCTATGTAATCTCCCGTAGTATTGTCATAATAAGTTACGAGGTAGCGATTAGTTTCGATCTTTTCCCATGTGCCGTCATAGACATGGGTTTGCGCGTCCCAGATGAAACTGCCATCGGCACGGAATACCATCATTGTCGAAGCCAGTCCGCCTTTATCGCGCCATGTGCCGATTATCGGGTCGCCTGTCCGGTCATCATATCCCTGAGTGGGCTCCGGCGTCGGCGTCAGGACAGGGTATTCGGTAGGCTCGGGGATCACTGTCGGCTCCGGAGTAGGCTCGGGCTTCAAAGCAGGGAGCGATACAGGTAAATTTGACATATCAGTACAACAACAGCAACCGCAGGTTAATATAGATGATATTAAGATCCCGGTCATAATTAATACATTAAGCCTCATTCTCTTCCACCATGATCTGTTTTAAAGTTAGATATTATAACCAGATACTTAAATCATTTGTTATCAGTATCTATAATGACATTGATTCCTGCCGGAATTCCGTCATTCCGTGACATCACCGATACCGGCAGGGAGCGTAAAGAAGAATGTCGAGCCCTGTCCGGGTTTACTCTCCACCCATATCCTGCCGCCGAGCAATTCGACATATGCCTTGACCTGTGCCAGCCCCAGGCCGGTGTTTTCCTGTTCTGCATAATCGTCACTTTCCGCCATGTAGAACCGCTCGAAGATCTTATTAAATAGCTTTTCGTCTATCCCGGCGCCTTCATCCTTTACCGAGAAAAGGCAGGAATCCCCGCCATTCTTTACTTTTATTTCAATTCTGGTGCCTGGATCACTATATTTTACCGCGTTTGACAGAAGGTTATCCACGACATAGTTGAATTTTTGAGGGTCGGAAAATAATTTGAGCCCCGCGGGTGAATCATAAAAAATGTTCCTGTCGAAAGCCCTGTAGTTATCTATGAGTTCTTTTAGCATTTCCTCTACAGAAAAAATATCTTTTTCTGCTTTTATCTTACCGGAGTCCAGCCTTGACTGTTCCAGCATACGGTTCACGATATTGTTCTGTCTTTTTGCGTTCCGTTCTATGACATCGAGATATTTTTTCAACCTTTCGTCTTCCACTTCCAGCTTCAGTATCTCTGCGTAGCCAATTATCGGCGTCAGCGGTGTCCTTAGCTCATGGGCTGCTATGTTCATGAAGTCAACTCTTCTATCGTATTCCTCCATGAGGCTCCGGTAAACGTTCTGAAGGTCGTTTTCGAGCTTGATCTTACCGGATATGTCTTCCGCCACCATGACGAAGCTGGATATCTGGTCGTCTGATGAGAATGTAGGGAATATTTTTATCGACAGGTGAAGGTCGCACCCGGTAATTATATCAGAATTGATTATTATGTAAGGCATGACGAAGGCCTCCCCTCTTTTTAGCCGCTCCAGATGTTCCGTTCCGTGGTCGCTTTTTTTAATGATGTGATCAAAAAGGTTGAACTTGCCGATAATTTCTTCTTTCTTTATGTGGAATAGTCTTTCCAGAGGCTCGTTCATCAATATGACATTACCTTCGACGTCCGATATGCACATGGCGTCCGGGGACTGCATTATCAGGTCATCCATGAATACCCTGGTATCCTTGAGCTTTTTATTGATCTTTTTCAGGGCCTTTATCTTCATGTCCTCAGTGGTGTAAACGATCAACGAGGCCGTCATGAATAGCATCGCCGTGGTATATATCAGGTCGGTAAAGCCGCCTGCCTTGTAGGAAAATAAGTATTTTGCCTCGAACAGGATATCCCCGCAAATGTTGATCATAAAGAACACTAATATGGTGAAGAACAGGTATTTGATCTCGTTCTTAACGTCCGACATGATCAGCTTCGAGGAAAGGCATATGATGATTATGTCCGCGATAATGTAAAGCATCAGTATGAAGACGTCGAGCAGGCGCGTGCTATCCTCAATGTTCAGCAGGATGATAGAAACGACGCCTATCCCCATGACAAAGCCGAATAACGTGAAGTAGAAATCATTTGACGGCTTGATATACCACTGTCCCGATCTTTTTATACGGTATAATCCTAACGCGATGAGGCAGTAGCTTCCGAACCAGCCGAATCCCCCCAGGAGATATGCCCAGTCATGCTTATACAAAAACGGCAGTAGTTCCCACATTATGTTCGAGAAAGTCCAGAAAGATAATGCTATCGAGAGCGTAAGCCCTATGAATTTGATATTTTTATCCATGCTGGAGAATAATATCTTCAATGTAAGCAGCAGGCAGAGCGTCGGTAAAAGCACTTGCAGCATGCCGTATATGATATTCTTGTACGATGTCGGCATGAATAAAGTAACGATGGCTGCCAGTACAACTAACTGAATGACTATCAATAGAAATCGTAAAAGGTTTATTCCAACATCGTTTACCCGCTCATCGCCCATAATGATCAGCAATTAACACGCTTTTATCTACTTTCAGTACTAACCTACCAGATGTATTTCAATCAGTTAAGATAAAAGGCATGTTCCAGAATAAACTTTTTGGGGTATATTAAAATATACAATTAATACCAGGTCTTTGGCCTGAAGCCGATGAGCCTCAAGAAATGATCATCAGGAAGGAATAAAGAGAAGTAGCTGATCCAGCCCCTATATCTATACGGATAGGCTGTATTGATAGTTTATTCAAGTACGCTCATGGCGACTTCGTGCTTTCAGTATTTTTTCCACCTGCTCGTTGACAGGCTCGAACCTGATGCCTTGATCGCCGGGATATGGTCCCTGGTGGTCATTATCGCCAAGCCAGATCTCCTCCGGAATGCCATCCGGAAAAGCCTTGCATATCCTGTGATAAAAGTCCGGGATCCAGTGTTTACAATAGCTGCATACAGGGCTGAACACTATATCGTCTTCACATATGTCTTGCATCTGACATCCTCTTAATATGAGTTATGCAATTAATAAATATAAACTTTTATATTAATCATATAATATAAAATAGCTTATTCGCATCTATTAATTCCCGGCCATTTGCGCCGGACTAAATGTGATGCGCCTTATATACGCTGTTTTATGATGCAGATGGCTTATTGTCCTGTTTTTTAACTCTGATCAGATAAACCGGCATACTAAAGACATACAGCACTAAATAGCCTGTTCGTATATCATCTGATAGATTCTAGCCCATATTAATGCAAACCGCACAAATACAACAAAGGCTCATATTATTCGCAACAATGGGCACCGGTGTTTCGGTTAAAAAAGAAAAATATTTAGGAGAACCAGTCTGAGACCGGCTCGCCTTTGTTTAATTTTTCAGCGGTGGTGTATGCTTCGTATGCACTGTATAAGATCACTATAAGCGCGAATATGAACGGGAAGCAACAGCAAACCTGACTGATCCCGCCGAGAATTATCGGGACGACACCCGCCCATACTGCCATATAGATTATCAACAGTACAAGCCCTTTCTTAACATGAGAGTTATATATCTGACCCAATCCCGGGAGGATAAGCGATAATATCAGCGACAGTAACGGCTCCTTTTTCTTAGGCGCAGGTGTCGGCGCAGATACCGGCGCAGGTGCCGGAGATGGCGGAGGTGTCGGTTTTACTTCCGCTTTGGGCGGTATTATAGGCTCGGGCGCTGGAGATGGCTTTACAGGAGCCTCTGCAACAGGTTTTTCTGCCGGCTTTTCCGGAGGTTTTTCTGCCGGCGGGGCCTCTGGCTTTTTAACCTCTTCCACAGGCTTTTGGACAGGAGCGGGAGCGGCTTTTTCTACAGGTTCCTTAACTGGCTCAGGTGCCGGGGCCTTTATCGTAGTTTCTTCAGGTTTCACCGCCTTTTCCGGTTCGGGCACTGGAGCGGCTTCTGGTGCCTTTTTGATCGTGAGTTCAGCCGCGCATGGCCTGCAAAGTACTTTTCCCTCCACTTCCATCTTACATATGGAACAGAGGCTTTTTCCGCAACTGGTACAGGTAGCAACTGCGCCTAGGCCGGGATGATAAAAACAATTCATATATTTTCACCTCAACCGCTGACTTTTATAGGGATTTAGGAGTCAACGATAGTATTTAGTAAATATGTTAGCATACTATTAAATAAATTACGTTAATTTTAGTTTAATAGATGAAACAAATATAAATAAATACACGAAATTTGGTAAAAATAGTTTAAACTGGAAATTTTTCCAATATTATAGTTAAAATTGAGAATACATTATGTAAATCCCTTTTTTAAAAAACACGGTCATTAAAAATTTATCAAAACAGAATAAAGCTGATATTTACAGAATGGACAGAAATTCAAAATAAAGCACTATTTTTCCCGAATCATTATCATTATATGTTATAAAATATATAATTACAAATATGAACAGGTTCTTCAACGAAAGCATCGAGACGATGGACAGGCCGGAACTCGACAGGCTTATCGATGAACGGATAAGATATACTGTGAAATATGCGGGAGAACATTCCCCTTTTTATAAAAAATGGTTCCGTGAGCAGGGTATCGATCCGGACGATGTTCACACACATGAAGACCTGCTGAAACTACCGGTAATATCGGGCAAGACCATCAGGGAGAACCAGCCGCCTGAATCTTCTGATTTTAATTTTAGGAGCGTAAGCTGGAATGAGGTATACACGATACATGAGACCAGCGGCACGAGCGGAGTGCCTAAATCGTTCTTCCTCACATGGAAAGACTGGGAAAGATATGCAGAAAAATATTCAAGGGCGTTGACCGCGCAAGGGTTCGGGCCGGGCGACAGGGTCATCGTATGCTCCTCGTACGGGATGAACATAGGCGCGAATACGATGACACTGGCTGCGAAAGACATCGGGATGACCATGATCCCCGAAGGAAAATGCACTTTCCCCCTCAGGATAATCCGGAACTACAGGCCAACGGCGATAATCGGAAGCGTTTTTAAGCTATTAGGCCTTGCAAGGCGCATGGAAATGGAAAAAATATCGCCTAAAGACTCAAGCGTCGAGCGCCTTATCATTGGCGGCGAAAGCTTTGCAGCAGAATCCAGGGACTATATTGAAGAGATATGGGGCTGTGACGCATACAATATATACGGGAGCACCGAAGGCACTATGTGCGGAGAGTGCTCGCAAAAGGCAGGGCTTCATGTACCTGAAGACCTTGTCCACCTCGATGTTTACGATCCCGATATGGGCGGGTTCGTAAAAGACGGGGAATGCGGGCGAATAGTGCTTACCACACTGATCCCGCCCGGGGAAAAATGCGGCACGCTATTGATCAACTATGATACGGAGGACACGACAGTTGTTCTCTCCAGAGAAAAATGCCAGTGTGGCAGGACCCATATGAAAATATTATACCCGCAAAGGGAATCGGAGACGTTCTGGGTGGAAGGGACGCCGTTCAACAGGGTGGATGTCGAACGAGGAGTGTTCCAGCGGGGAAATATGGCTTACCTCACAGGGGAGTATGAAGCTTTCTTATACGGCGGCGATGATGAAGGAGAGACCGCCATGAGATTAAGCCTGGAATGTAAAGACCCGGATAGATGTGATAAAAAAATGATCGAGGAAAATTTCCTGGGATCGTTCTTTAAGTATAAGCCACACCTTTCTGAAGCGTACAGTATCGGCACTTTCAAGGTGATATTCAATTTTATTGGACAGGGCGGCTTAGAGCTGTATCGTCTCAAAGGCAGGCCAAAGCGCATTGTCGACAGGAGATAGTCAATGCATGAAATATCCCGGCTTATGTATCGCATAATGTGACAGCGATGCTCTATACTCCGCAAATCGATTTCAAGTAAAATACGCCTAAATGTGTCCAAATCAAAATCAAAAGAAGAATATCATTATAAAGAGACCGCCCTTATCATCAATTAGGAACGGAGGTAGGGAATGACTCATCATATGCCGAGATACCGCTATTACGGAGAGGAAGGTTGCTGCTATCCTGAAGCAAAACAAAAGATGATCATTGCGATGCTATTTTTTATCATGATCGCTTTCATCAACATGATCATAGCCGGAATGATCCATTTAAAGCTGCACATGTGCGAAAGATAAACGTATGCGGCGCTCTGAATCATGCGAAAGAGATATTAGATAATACTATAGGTAGATAAGAGAAGGATAATGGATATAAAATTCAGCTGGTGGAGCGCCGTTATAGGCTTAATGCTTTTATTAATGATACTGTCAGTGATAGGTATCGTTCAGGTCAATACCATGGACATATTCTGGATAGTTGTGACCGTGGCATGTATCTGGGCGATAATGAGGCTATTCTTCCCGAAGGACAGGCCGCAAAAGCCGGGGAAATGATCCTAAGAATTTTTAGCGGTATGCTTCATAAGTTCCCGGGGCCATAGATCGTTATCTGATAGGATGAACTCACATACAGCCTGTAGTGTATAATGAACTGCAGCAAGAAAAATATCATTAAAACCTTATCCGACAATAATCGTATGAACCGTCGAATTTACGTGACAGGTACTTTGTGCTATGTTTCGTAATTTCTTTAGTGTATAGGTAATTAACTATGATCAAATCCACCACAAAGGCAACCATGGCGCACTATTTTTCACCACGAAATCTTTGATGAGCGGGGTCTTGCTCAGGTTTTAAGAATGAAAGTACGTGTCTTGCCTATTGGTCTTTGAGATGAAGTTTTTATGGTTATGCCTGTCGGATGGCAGGCAGACACGTAACCTCACAAAAACATGGAAACACAAAAATTTTTTATATGATTTTTTAAGGGCACAAAAAGCACTAAGAATTTACTCACCAAATCACCAAGGGCTCCAGTATCACAGTCAACGCACAAACAGCCCTAACGCTCGGCTCAACGCACTAACCTCTCCAAGTCACCAACGCTAAAACAAGACCCGAACATTCCCCAAACCACTAAAGTCTAATATCCCGGTCTGTGTTCGCCTGACCTATAGCAGGGAAATATAGATCATTTAAACGTCAACCGAGATGTTAAAATTTCGTGTTTTTGGAGAATGTTCGGGTCTTGTTTTAGCGTTGGTGAATTAGAGCACTTCGAGCATTAAGCCGTGCATTAGAGACTTTAGTGCGTTGACGGTGATACTAGAGCCCTTTGTGGTTTGGTGAGTGAACCTTAGGGTTTTCGTGACCTTATAATTCTAAAAAAAATTTGTGGTTCTGTGTTTCTGTGAGGTTACGTGTCTACCTGCCATCCGACAGGCACAATGGCAGAACATCGATCCCATAATGAATGTTACATGCACGTTTTTACAGAGACCTTCAAAAAGTTTTTCATGGGAGCGCACAAAGGCGAACAAGGAACACTAAATTTTTTCATATATATGCTAATCTTCAAAAAAGTCCTTTGTGTCCCTTGTTCGCCTTTGTGCGCTTTGTGGTGAAAGCTAGTGGTCCCTTGTGTTCCTTTGTGCTCTAAGTGGTTAAAGATAAGATAAAATTAAAACTATGAATTAATGGGACACACCACTAAGCTGTCCGCATCGATCATCTGCGGAAAGCATTCCTTATAGATGCATTTATCCGGTCTCTTACTCCGGTGAACTGGAACTCTATTAGAAAATAGATCACGCCGATAATTGCAGATATGACGGATATGACAGGTACAAGGTCTTCCATAACAGGCATGTGTATCGACAGGGTATCATAAATATTTTCCGCAGGGCAACTTTATTTTAAAAGATTTTAAATATCTATCAAGCCAACATTGATTGGTCATAATATGGTAGAACTGATACCTGATGTCCATCTTGTCGACGGCTCGGTAGGCTGTAATACGTATTTTCTTGTAGATGAGGACGGTATTACCCTGATCGATACAGGGTTACGGGGGAACGTGGCGAAAATATATGCGAGCCTTAGCAGGATAGGCTACGGCCCGGAGAGCATTAAAAGGATAATCGTTACACATGCGCACCTCGACCATATCAATTGCCTTGCCAGGCTTCGGGAAGATTCGAACGCCAGGATAATGGTAAGCGAGAAAGATGCCGGTATCGTATCAGGCAAAGAGCCGCTCAAGACGCCGAATGGTATAGTGGGGATGATGTTCGGCGTGATCAAGACATATTACAAATACAAGCCTGTTCCGGTTGATGTCGTATTAAAGGACGGGGACGAACTGAACATCCTGGGAGGACTGCAGGTCATTCTTCTGGAGGGACATGAGCCGGGTAACATTGGGCTATACTGCCCCTCGCGAAAGCTTCTCGTTTCCAGCGATAGCATCCGCGTCTCAGAGGATAAGCTTATGGGACCTCATCCCGGATTCACTCCGGACATGAAGGCGGCTATCGATTCAATAAGAAAGATATCCTTACTGGAATTCGATATAATGCTTCCCGGGCACGGCCCCCCTGTACTGTCAAACGCCTCAAAAAAGGTAAGGGAGCTTTGCAGGGAGTTAAAGTGTAAATAGATGATCCAAGGTGTGAATTCTTACTAAGAAAATGGTATCCGCCCCATAAAATTTTTGATCATATCAATATTTACAGACGAGAACGGGAACTTATATCAGATGAAATATTGGCCATAAAATTACCAGTAAGATACCTGTTAAAAGGATATTTTGCCAAATGACCTGCTACATATGAACTATCAAGCTAATGCACCCCTAAAGGATTGGTTTGGATAGGATTCGCTAAAAATAGTGTTTTATTTCTTAAAATCATTCTTTATGCGCTATGAAAACAACTATTATGGTCTTAATCAGCAAAGTATTTATTATACCAGATTACATAATAACTGTTTGAGCGGGTGAATTGCCGTTTTTATAACTGCACAATCCAATCCATCCCCTACCAACCCGCTCACCCTTTAATAATCATCGCGCAGTACAAATAAAATTTTTAAAATCATCATGATCATAATTCATACTTGATCGATTTCTTATCAGGGCAATACACCATAAGACAATAGAAATACCGGAAATATTATGTATAGTCATATGAGCGCCTGCATGATATTGCCATAGATCAACGACCGATGGAAGGAGTGAAGATGAAAGCCAGTGATGATTCCATGACCATAGAGGAGTTCAAGAAATACTACAGGAATAAGCGGGGCATCATATCTTCAGTGAGCGCCTATGACGCTTCCGGTAACAGATGGGTCAAGGCAGAAGAGCTTTTTAAGGGGTCCGGGGCGTATACGCTGATAGTCGTGAAGTTTAAGAATAAGACATTTTTACGCATCACTGTAAAGCCGTCATTAAAGGTCAAGTATAGCCAGTCAAAGCACGGTAGCGTCGGAACATGGAAGTCCATGGGTTTGAACCTGACATATGAGGAAAAAGAATTTTTGACCAAACTCGGAGACAGGGACCTCTCAATAGAAGAGATCGTGAATATCGTCGAAAGCTCATCTTTTGAAGGAAAAGAGGCACTGGCCGGGAAACTTAAAAAAGCCCGCCTCTGACTTAGATAGAAATGAATGACAGGATCAATGTGATTTTTGCCTGTGAATCTTTACTCCCTCTTTAGGAATATTTCAATCGATGAGACCTTTATATTTTCCCCTTTCTCGCTTTTAAGCTCTTCTGTGCCTATTTCGATCTTATCGACAACAACATCCACGAGGAACCTGTTCTTTACGACCTCGGCAGTATCGACTGCCCTGGATATGGCCCTGCCCCTGGCTTTTATAGTGACCTCTTTGGCTCCCTCGTTAAACTGTGTTACAGCTGCAAGCACGTAGTTCATTACTGGCTTGTTTCCGACATAAATCACGTTGTCTTCTGACATTGGGTGTATCCTCCGGATGGAAACTTTGTTTTGCCTTATAGTAATAATGTCTAACTCTAATATAGCATTTTCCCTATACTTTTCTTTTTATATTGTTAGCTTAATTTGGGACACTGAATCAAACACTGATAAAGCTGGCGCAGTACCATAAAAACTCGATCATCATGGCCGGCGATCAAAGATATTTTTCCAGCCTTATTGCCGGCGAATATTTTGATCCGCATGATTTTATGATATTCTCTTTTACTTTTTCATCCGTTATTGTCCCGTCAGGCATTGCCTTTATCAGGATACGGGAAGTATCTCCGGCCATCTTTGTGGCGAAGGCACAGTATACACCTTCTACGTCAAGGAGTTTCCGGGATATCATACGAATGTCAGGAATGATATCTGTGCCGGCGGCTTTTTTAATAGGGCCGATTATACGGGGCACGGTCCTTCCGCAAATATTACAGGTGTCATATACTATGCCGCCCCCTGCAACATCTCCCGTCCTATACCTCAAGAACGTCAATCCTCTGCCGTCGATACAAGTGAAGACCAGCTCACCGCGCTCTCCCGGCCCAACTACCTCGCCGGTCTTTTCATCAACACATTCCCATACGAGCACATCCGGATATGAGTGAAAGCCTGAGCCCTCCGCGCATTCCGGTAACGGGTGTTTGCACTCGGTAAGGGAATACATCTCAAGCATTTCCGGGTTCGCGCCGGCTTCGGAAAAATATCCCCTTATCTTTTCCTTTAGGTCGCTATCAATAGCGTATCCCGACAGGATTATCTTGCGGATACTACCGATCTCCGCCTTTGATCTCGCAGCCTCCCTGGCAAAATAGTAAACATTGAACGGGCTGCCGGCTACGACTGTTGTCTTGAAACGCCTTGCTGCCTCAAGTTCGGCTACAGGGTCCTGCTGGCCCGTAGACATAGAGCATACTCTCATGGATATTGACGTGGAATAATATGCCTGCCAAAAATCCAGGTATTGCCCGTAAGGATATGTGTTCTGATACCGGTCATTCTGAGTCAGCCCGGCACACATCGCCCCTCTTCCGCAAAGCTCTTTAAAGATGTCCACGTCATAGCCTGTGAGATAGATATAATACGGTGAAGTCATCGTCCCCCTGGTCTCGAACATCATTATGGGATGATATTCATCGATCATTTTCCTGGTCACCCGGGGGTTGTCGAGCATGGTATCATAAAAGAAATATTGCATCCTCGAAGTAAGTGACCCGGAGCCTTTTGTCTGGCTTTCCGATGGCGTAAGGACGAATGAGGACGGGTCCTTTGCCACGTCATCCTGGGTCGTGAACGGCAGGAGATGCAGATCTTCGACTCCTGCGATGTCACTTACGTCGATGCCCTGATCCTCGAGCATTCCCCGGTAATGCGCGTGATGAGCTGAGATCTGCACCCTCATCATCGCCCTCAGCTTACGGTTCTGCAGCTCTACGATGCTTTTTTGATCGAGCTTTTCCATATCAGGGTTCCAGTAACGCACCATCAGGACATCCTCATGCACTCTTAGGCTTTAACATAAGAAGTCAATATATGTTTTTATCTAGATACAATAGGCTGGAATAGATAAAAAGAAAGCGGTTAAAATAGTGCCGGTATCATTGCCATAATAGTAGTATATGGGGGTATGTGATAGCAGTACACGGACATGATGCATTTTCATCCCAAAGGCTCAGCGTTTTTTTAAAAATCTTTGAGATCTTTGAGTTATGCTTTGAGCCTTTGGGATGAAAACACATCTGCCCGGTACAGCATTCCTGATCAACGTTATCACCATCGTATCCGGTAATAAAACCGGACGAATTTTGGATATAATGCATAAAGCTTTTCAGCCCATATTTTGCCCGATAATAGTAAATTCTTTAAATAAAGAAGTCTTTTCGGATATTGCCCTAAAATACGCTAAATATACTGGTGAGACACTTGATAAAGGTAAAACAGTCCATAATGGAGATGAAAGAGTACGTTGCTGGAAAAAGCATAGAGGAAGCAGCCAGGTCCTACGGCCTGGACCCAAACAGCATCATTAAACTGGCATCTAACGAAAACTGTATGGGGCCGAGCCCTAAGGCGGTCGATGCGATAAAGGAAGCAGCAGCGAACGTACATATCTATCCCAGCGTGGACGGCGTCGAGCTAAGGGAAGAGATCTCCCGGCGCTATAATATGCCGATAAAGAATGTCGTCGTAGGGGCAGGCATGGACGGCGTTATAGAGACGCTGCTGAGGACGTTCCTGGATAAGGATGACGAGTCGGTCATACCGCTGCCGACGTTCAGCTATTATGAGAACGTCACCAGGTTCTGCAGTGCCGTGCCCGTATACTCAAAGCGGAAGCATGACTACAGCATCGACACTGACGACATCATCGCAAAGGCCGGAGAGCGTACAAGGTTCATATTCATAACTTCGCCCAATAATCCCACAGGCAATATCACGCCAATAGAGGATATAAAAAAGATCGCAGAATCGGTCGACAGCCTTGTGTTCGTCGATGAGGCATATATCGACTTCGCGGGCTCAAGCGCCATAGACCTTGTCAGGAAATACGATAATGTCATCGTCGGGCACACGATGTCCAAGGCATGGGGGCTTGCGGGGCTCAGGATAGGCTATGCGTTCATACCGGAATGGATCTTCAGCCAGTACATGAAGGTCGCGACGCCTTTCAACCTGAGCAACATTTCAATATCCGCGGCTATCGCCGCATTAAATGACGGCGAGCACTATAGAAAGTCAGTAGAGACGATCATTCGCGGCAGAGAACAACTGATGAAAGACCTGCCGTTCAAGGCGCTGCCTTCGGAGGCTAACTTCATACTCATCGACACATCCCCCCTGAAGTCAGGATACGTCGTGGACGAATGCATGAAAAGAGGCATAATCTTAAGGGACTGTGCATCCTTCCGCGGGCTGGGCGATACGTTCGTCCGTATCACTGTCGGCACAAAGGAAGAGAACGAGCGCGTCATCGCAGCATTGAGAGAGATCCGTGATAAAGCATGAAAATAGCCATAACAGGTACGCCAGGCACGGGAAAATCTACAGTATCCGGCTCTGTGGATGATTATCAGGTCATCCGTATCAACGACCTGATAAAAGCCGGATATAACCTTGGCGCGGACGAAGAGAGGGGAGGTGCCCTTATCGCCGACGTGGACAGGCTGTCAGAATACGTAGACGGCTTGAAAGGGGACATCATTCTGGAGGGGCATATATCCCACCTCCTTCCGGTTGATATGGTGATCGTTCTAAGGGCTTCACCGAAGGCTCTTAAAAAGAGGCTTGCGGAGCGAGGCTGGACAGAGGCCAAGATAAGGGAGAACATAGAGGCCGAAGCCCTCGACGTGATCCTGGTGGAAGCTTTATCCTTAAATGAAAAAGTTTATGAAATCGATACGACCAATATGACACCGATGGATGTCAGGGAAGCAGTGCTTGAGATAATCAGGGGCACTGATAAATATAAGGTTGGCAGTGTTGATTTCAGTGAGGAGGCATTCTTCTGACGCTCGATTCCCTCAGGCCGATACTGGTGATGGTTACCGACCCCTTCGTGAACGTTTTTAACGACCATAAGGTGTCGCCCAATACATTATCGTTACTATCTTTGGTATTCGCATTGTTTGCCGGTATATCCTATTACTTTTCAGTAACGAACATAGTTATCCTTTTAGCGGCCCTGGTGTTCGTTCTGCTGAACTCGTTCCTTGACGGCATAGACGGGGCCCTTGCAAGAAGGATGGGATGTGCGTCGAAGTACGGCGATTTTCTCGACCACGTCATCGACAGGTATGCGGATGTATTTATCATCAGCGGGATATTTTTCGGGGGATATGTATCGGAAGGCATCGGAGCCATCGTGATCATCGGCGTACTGCTGGCCAGTTATCTCGGTACGCAGGCACAGGCGGTCGGTATAGGTCGTGTCTATGGAGGGCTCATGGGAAGAGCCGACAGGATGGTCATTATTATGCTGGCTACCTGCATCCAGATCGCCTATCCGCTGCAGATCGGGGCCGGCGGCATCAGTTATTCGGCCCTTGGATGGGCGCTTATTGTGATCGGCATAGCAAGCCACTTCACGGCTATCCAGAGGATCTGGTATACAGGAAGATCCCTTAATGAAAGCCCGAAAAATAAGTGAGCATACATAAAGGTTCTTCTGATCTCTTGATCTTTTAGTTTATTTTTAATGATGCAGGTAGACACGGATTTCACGGATTTCACAGAATCACAAAATTTTGAGAGTCTCTTTATCATATTTGTCAGGCCATAATCGCTACCTGACCAAAATTAGCACGATATACTTATTTTTATAATAAACGTAAAATAAAAAACCCTTTGTTCCGGCAAAATCTCGTTTATAAAGCTTTTCCGTTCCAATAGCGGACATTATTAACCTGAAAAGCCGGAAAAGGATTCATAGATACCTCTTTCGACGTCATCTACGACCATGACAGAGTAATGACCGGCAGGAGATAAATCCAGAACACTATTGGCTTATACAGCGTTCCCCGGGCATAAATTAATAGTAAACAGGCGTGACCCTGTTTACTTATTTTTCTTTATCTTTATGAGATCTCCGAGCGTAAGGGTCTTGCTGTCCGCCCTCCTCTGAGAAGGTTCCGAATCTTCGACGCCCTCGGTAAGCTTGATATCAAGAGCGGCCTCAAGCTTCTTGATCAAAGCGTCCTCCGGCATGAGTTCGCCCCTCTCAAGTTTCCTGATGATGTTCACCTTTTCCTGGATCTTGCTTGCAAGCTCTTCCTGTGACATGTGCCTGGATTCCCTCGCATCTTTGATCACATCCGGATAATCCTCTACCAGTTCGTCTTTCATCTTGTCAAAAATATCTCGTCTTGCCCTGCGGGTTATGGGCTGAGTGCTGGATTCAGAAGGAGCGGTTGCGCCCCTGCGCAGAGATGTCGGAGGCACGCGCCTCTCCACCTCTTTCCCGAAACTCTTACATTTTTCACAGACCTCAAGTTCCGCTCTATCCACGAGTATACGGTGGGATCTCCCGGAAATTTGTGCTCCGCATATTTCACATTGCATACGTATCTGTGTATTAGTGACATGTTTTTATGGATAAATTTTCCGATAAGTCCATAAGATAAGCATATATACCAAGAAAAATAACTAATTAATTGATTCATATGGCAGACGGCTCGGGCGTAGAAATATCCGGAGATGTACCCATAAGCGACTTTTCAAAGTATCTACTTGACAGGGTAAAACAACTCGAAGAACGTAACGTTCGCCTGAAAGAGGAGTTCAGGAAGATCGAGCTTGAAAAAAAGTCAGTAGAGAATAAGAAAGTACAGTATGAGCGTGAGATCCGAAAGCTTACTTCTGAGCTCGACCGGCTCAAAACGCCGCCATTGATAGTCGGCACTGTACTGGACGTCATGGGTAATGGCAAGATGATAATAAAGTCCTCGACTGGGCCGAAGTTCGTTGTCAACTCTTCCCAGTTCATAAACTCAAAAGATGTTTATCCGGGGGCTAAGGTCGCATTGAACCAGCAGTCTCTTGCAGTGATAGAAGTGTTGCCTACGGTCAAGGATCCGACCGTACTGGGAATGGAGGTCATTGACGCCCCGGATGTCGACTATGGCAGCATCGGAGGGCTGGAAGAACAGATAAACGAGCTTAAGGAGACAGTGGAGCTGCCTCTGTTAAAACCCGACCTGTTCGAGAAAATCGGTATCGACCCGCCAAAGGGCGTACTGCTCTACGGGCCTCCCGGCACGGGTAAGACTCTCCTGGCCAAGGCCGTGGCAAACCGCACAAAAGCCTCTTTCATACGCATAATAGGCTCCGAGCTTGTACAGAAATATATCGGCGAAGGCGCACGTATGGTAAGGGAACTCTTTGAGATGGCGAAGGAAAAGTCCCCGTCGATCATATTCATAGATGAGATAGACTCCATCGGAGCAAAGAGGCTGGATAGTATCACTTCCGGGGATAGAGAGGTCCAGCGCACACTGGTCCAGTTGCTTGCGGAGATGGACGGTTTCGACCCGAGAGGCAACGTGAGGATACTTGCGGCCACCAACAGGCCCGACATACTAGACCCGGCGTTAATGAGGCCCGGAAGGTTTGACCGTATGATAAAGGTGCCCATGCCTAACGCGGATGCAAGGCTGGAGATCCTGAAGATCCATACGAGAAAGATGAACCTTGCGGAGGATGTCGACCTAAGGCGCATCGCCATGATCGCCGAGAATTCGAGCGGGGCGGACCTGTCGGCAGTAGTCATGGAAGCAGGCATGTTCGCTATCAGGGCTGAAAGGGATATCGTCAATTCGACTGACTTTAATTCTGCTGTTGCAAAAGTACTTGGAGAGCGGCAGAAGGCAGAAGGCGAGACGGGCGGCGCGGTCATGTTCGCATGATCGCAGCCTGAAATATTTTTCCTTCTTTTTTACAAATTTTTATTATTTGGTCCCATGCTTTTTAAGATGATGCTCTTTGTGTTGCTCCATCAGGATGGCAGGTAGACAAAAAACATCACCCCAAAAAAGCCGAAGAACAAAATGAATTTATCCTGCGCCGGTCTGAAGGATATAATATGCCGGGTTTTTCTAGATCATCCAGAAGGTTTTCATGGGAGCACACAAAAGCAATAAAAGAACCAAAAATAAGAGTATTAAATTATAAGGATAGCATTTGCTCTAAATGTCATTAAGGTTTATACCCGGCAGACAATTATTTTATCAGGCTCTTTTTTGGATCACTGGAGCCATATAATCCTTAATTTCCGGCAGACCCTGGAGACACTCGTTTATCTTAGCATATATGTCGTGTCTCGAGCTAACGATGATGACATGCGCCGGCGGATGGATCCTGCCAAGTACGTCTATAGCGACGCCCGGATCATCGCTTAAAGCTACGATAGCCGCAGCTTTGCATTGTTTTTTAAGAGGTACCTTCATGACATTCATCAATATCCTATCCGCTGAATCCGGTCTCAACTCTTTTGGGGATGAGGTGAATGTCAGTCCGCCGTGCCTCTGTAGATCCGATAGCGCAGTGTTTAACTTCGCCGGGTCATCAGCCCTAATAACAGCAAATGATTCCATTTTTATCCCTTGCTCTAAAAGCATAAATTGTATAGTAATAGGACATAATAAACATATCTATTGACAGGGTAAATATCGTATACGGATTTATTGCCCGCAATGTATGTTGTAGCGATCTTTACCGGATAACGCATCTTTATTTATCTGCAGGATACAATTATAAATGTATGAATACCGGAAAAGACATCGAACTTGCTGCTACGATAATCAAAAAGGGAGGCGTAATAGCTTATCCGACCGAGACGGTGTATGGCATAGGAGCACTGGCGACCGATGAAAATGCCATTAAAAAGGTTTTTGAGATCAAGAAAAGACCGTTATCACAGCCCCTGTCTATTGCGGTATCAAGCATAGACATGTTAGACAGTGTCGCGCGCATTGAATGTAAAGACTTTATAGAAAAGTTCCTTCCGGGCCCTGTGACAGTCATACTTAAAAAAAGAGATGTGCTTCCGGACATACTGACCTCCGGCTCCGGATATGTCGGAATAAGATTCCCGGACCATCCGGTGGCAATTGACCTGATAAGAAGGACCGGCCCGATAGTCTCTACAAGCGCCAACATCCATGGTGAAAAAGACACGGTCTCAGCAGACGAGATAACCGTCGATGTTGATTATATCCTGGACGGCGGAAGATCAAAGTATAGCGGCCCTTCCACTATCGTGGATCTGCATGAGTACAGGATCGTGAGAAAGGGAGTCCAGTATGAGGAAGTCCGCAGGTATATGTATGGCTGCGGATGTGCGACAGAGGAGTAGACCCCAAAAATAAAATTTATTTTTATAAGCAGAGATAAGAGGAAAATTTAAAATACCCAAATTTTTTCTAATAAATAAGTTTGTGCTGTCCCATGAAAAACTTTTTGACGGTCATGAAATATCCGGGCAGATAATATCCCTTCAAAAAAGCAGACCATAAATACATTTGTTCTTCGGCTTTTTTGAGATGATGTCTTTTGTGTTGTTCTTTTCGGATGGCAGGTAGACAACTAACCTCACAAAAACACGGAAACATAAAAATTTTTAAATGATCGGGGTAGTACCATACGTTTTCTCATCCTTAAAACCCGAATAAGAACCCGCTCATAAAAGATTTCGTGATCCTTTTGTATATTAATATCCATAGGGTCACGGAAGCCTTTAAAGTACAAATTTCACGAAAAATGGACAGGTAAAAAAGATAGACCTAGATAGCTATATCGCCTCGTTCTCCGGTCCTGATGCGGATGGATTCCTCTACGGGTATGACAAATATCTTTCCATCCCCAACATTACCGGTGTGTGCCGATTCCAGTATCACGGAAATTACCTTTTCAACTTCATCGTCTTTAACTACAAGCTCGATCTTTATTTTCGGAAGCATGTCAACCCTGTACTCGCTCCCTCTCCACTGTTGCGTTACCCCTTTCTGTCTTCCCCTTCCCTTGATGTCAGTAACAGTCATTCCCAGGAAATTTTCGCTTTCAAGGGCCATTTTAACACGCTCGAACACCCCTGGCCGGATTATAGCTTCGATCTTTTTCATTGCAATCATTCTCGGATACTTATTTGAAATGATGATAAAATCCCTTTATACAGACGATCATTTCATGTCCCTAAGGATACAAAGGTTTTTCACGATAGTATATAATCATAACGTTTTATTGATGAAGCCGATTTCCGCTACTATTTATATTACCTGAATACAATATTTATTCCCGGCCTGATAAGATGCACGTAAACCTGCCAGAAGAAGCCCTTCGGTCTTACGAAGAGGCGGGCAATATCCTTAAAGATATTAAAAGAAAGCTTTACGGCCAGATCAAGGATGGCGTAAAGCTGCTTGACATAGCGGAGCTGGTCGAGGGCGAGATCAGGGCATGCGGAGGGACCCCGGCCTTTCCCTGCAATATTTCCATAAACGAGATCGCATCACATTACACTCCATCAAATAGCGATAAATGGAAATTTTCTCGAGGAGATATTGTGAAGATAGACATTGGCGCATATGTCGACGGGTATATAGCCGACTCGGCGTTTACCATGGAGGTAGAAACCGATGAAAACTCCGATTTCATCCGCGTAGTAGAAAAAACGCTTGATGAAGCTCTGAAGTCGATAAAGCCGGGCGTTTATACATGCGACATAGGGCGTATCATACATGATACGGCGGCATCGGAAGGGTACAACGTATTAAAGGAGCTTTTCGGCCATAACCTGACACGATATGCCCTTCACGGCGGAGTGACAATACCTAACTATGATGATAATAAGAAGGGAAAGGTACGTGAAGGCGATGTTTTAGCGATAGAGCCTTTCATAACGGCCGGTACGGGAAAAATAGTCCGGAAGGCAGGCGGCAATATCTATCAGATGATAAGGGAAAATCCGATATATCCTGCGACAGAGGAAGAAAGAGAACTGTTAAAAGAGATCTCAAAAAAATTCGGTAGCCTGCCATTCGCAGAACGCTGGCTGTCGAACGTATCCGGGCTGGAAGGGTTAGTGAGGTCGGCATCGGTACGAAGTTACCCGGTACTTATTTCCTCCGACCGAAAGATAGTCGCACAGTCAGAACATACAGTGATCGTTGAAAGCGAGGGATGCAGAGTAATAACATAAAGGGTGTTATCATGTTTAGTGTCAGACTGAGAGATTTTATTGAGACACGAGAACACTGGTTATTTTCAGTAGTCGATTATTATGATGAAGAAGGTATCAGGTGCCTGTTGAGATATGTGCCGTCCCCTGACGGAGAGCGGGAGAAGGATGGCATCAGGTATAAAAAGATGGGTTTTGATGAGGCCTACGAATTCATGAAAAGGGAAAAGCCTGAGTATGTGAAGGGAGTGATGGTAGTCCCGCACGAGGATGTCACGACCCACTACAAGCCACATGATGGCCTTATGAACATCATTAAGACCGACGAGAGAGTTAAAAAGATGGTAAACGCTTTACCGGGGATCGAACTTTGCGATATGGGGATAACAGGCTCTAAGCTCGTGGGGCTGGGAGCGGATACTTCCGACGTTGATTTCCTTGTCTACGGAAAAAGCTGGTTCAAAGCCAGGGATCTTCTAAAAAAGGCCATAGATGAAGGCCGGATCGAAGGCATAGACGCGGAAGGATGGAAAAAGATCTATAATAAGAGAAAGCCGGAATTGAGCTTTGACGAGTTTTATGTCCACGAGAAACGCAAAGGCAACAGGTGCCTGTTAAACGGTGCCCTGACAGACCTTTTATTCGTAAGGGACTGGGATCAGATCGGACCAAGGATACCCATAGGAAACGACCTTGGCACCGCCACGATCACCGCCACCGTGACAAACTCGGATTTCGCATTTGATAGCCCGGCGATATACGAGATAGACAATCCGGAGATCTCCAGGGTACTGTCCTTTACGCATACATATGCCGGACAGGCACTCGCGGGGGAAATGATCGAGGCAAGAGGCCGCGTAGAAGAGAGCTCGGATGGTAAAGTACTGGTCGTCGGCACGTCCAGAGAACCAAAAGGCGAATGGATAAAGTCTCTTACTCTTCTGGGGCAATAAGCCCCGATACCTTTTTTAAACTTAACGCATATCATATAATATGCAAAAAATTGAAAATAAGTATGTGCGAATATCTGACATAACAGGACTGCTATATTGCCCTCGAGCCCTGTATTTCAGGCTCAGAAGGGTCTCGGATCCGGGTATAAAACCCGCAGAGATCCGCGCAGAGATGTTCAGGCTCATATCATCCCATTTACCGGACGTATTACAAACGACCGATATTGAGAACGTAAGAAATGCGATAGATTCTGCATGTGATGATGCCTCTGTCATCTATGACAGATACCCGGATATTATAAGCAATGTGCGTACTGAAGCATATGAAAGGATAGAGGATATAGCGTCCGGCCTAAAAAACGAGTGCGAGAAAAACGGGCGAGAAAGTGTAATGAGTATACTGATACCCCGCTTTGAAAGGATCATGGTATTTTCTGACAGGCTTTCTATTTCAGGCGTCATAGATAAGGTATCGAATATCGATGGAAAGTTGATACCGGTAGTCGTAAGCGCATCATCCCCTCCGGATAATGGCATATATGGCCCGGACAGAGTCAGGCTGGCAGCTTATGCGTTACTATTATCCGAAAGATGCGGCGAGGAAATAGGACAGGGCGCGGTTGAATATGTCCGGGGATGGACGATAAGGTACACGGATATTAAAAATAACGATATAAGAGCTGTAATATCTGCAAGGAACAAGGTCAAAAAGATAAGGGAAGGGCATATGCCTTCTGAGAATACGGGAAAAAAATGTGCGAATTGCGAATATAGCTCTTCCTGCAAGGTAAAAGTATCGTTCCTTGACAGCCTTTTTAAAAATTTGTGAAAATATTAAAGATTAAATTGATGTCTAACCCTGATCGGAGACATTTGGCTGCAAATACTCCAGGGTGGAGTATTTTCTAAGCAGGTTCAGCTTGACCGACAGGTTATAATCGGATAAGTTCGCCAGGGTGACGTTAAGCTTATCATCCTTCTTATCAGGCTTGACCTTATCGGCTTTATCTTTGTCTTTTTCTTCCTTGTCCTTATCAAGTTTTACGATTATCTTGTCATTGGCCGATTTCGACAGGTTTTGGGCGAAAGACGCGGTACCCTCGAGATTTAAGAGTATTGGCGTAAGGTCCGGTATGGTCAGGTTCTTATTCTTATCCATCAGGCTCTTAACGTTCTCTTTAAGCTTATTCGAGGACTGGGAGATCTTGAAAATGCTCTTATTGGTCTCCTGTAACATCAGGGTGAACTGTTCGCCTGAAATGCTGCCATTATTGTTTTCCTGAACAAGAGCGTTTATGAGTCCCTCTTTTTTCTTTGCGCTCTCCTTTAACTCATTTGCCCTTTCGTTGATCAGCCCCGCCTGTTTTTGTGAGTCTGATCTGGCTTTTTCCATCTTATACTCGAAGATCCTGTCCTTAAGGTCTTCTTCATGGGAAGACATAGTATCCTGGATCACGAGCAGGACCGGTAAAAACGCCGGCTGCCCTGTGCCGGACATGTTGCCGTCAGCAGATATGTCAGGGATCACAGGTATGCCCTGCATACAAGAGGCCTGGCCCGAGGTCACGGTGAGCATAATAGTTATAGCTAACAGTAAAAATGAGTAGCCAAACAACTTTTTACCGAAGATTATATATGATTGCGACATATGCTGACTTACCCTTAGTCTTTAATCATTATCTTATAACATTATAAAGGCTTTGAAAATTATGGTATATTTAAACTTATAATTATCGGCTATTACTGTTTATTAAGGTTTATCTACGTATAGTTTTGTTAATAATAAATGATGTGGAAATTATTAGGAAAATAAAGGGCTATAAGAGTGCTGATATGTAGCATAAGGAATTAATAAATAATCATAGCCACATATTATAATGGGTAGATAGTTATGGAATTAGGCCTATTGATAATAGTGATCGGTGCGCTGATGCTTATAGCTGAAGCGCTCATGCCAGGCTACTTTATTGTTGTGCCGGGCACCATACTGGTCATAATCGGAGGTTTGTTGATAATATCCCCCGGATTAGTGACAAGCCCTCTGGGTATCATACTGTTAATACTTATAACAGTATTTGTAAGCGGTATTACGATCTCGTTCTATAAGCGGCTCGCGCCGGGACAGATACCCTCCACGACAAGCATGGACACCCTGGTAGGCAAAAAAGGCAAAGTGATCAGGGACGTCGAGCCTAATACGATAGACGGAAAAGTGAAGATAGACGAGCAGATATGGAGCGCCACTTCGGATTACAAAATATCCTCAGGAGAAAATGTGGTCGTGACAAAGACATCCGGCGTACATGTGTTCGTCAGCAAGGAGAGATGATCATGGCATTATTTGATACATTTTTAATAGTGATGGCAATATTCCTGATGGCCGTTATTATAATAATATTGATATCGGGCATCAGGATCATACAGCCATACCAGCAGGGCCTGTGGATATTGCTCGGACAGTATAGAGGCAGGTTAAACCCGGGTTTCAACTGGGTCCTTCCGCTGGTCAGTAACGTAATAAAGATGGACCTCAGGACACAGGTGCTGGACATCCCGAAACAGGAGGTCATCACCAAGGATAACTCGCCGACCAACGTCGATGCGATAGTATATATCAAGGTAGTGGACCCGGAAAAAGCGTTCTTCGAGGTCACAAACTACCATATAGCGACCATAGCCCTTGCCCAGACGACCCTCAGGAGTATCATCGGTGACATGGAGCTCGATGAGATACTATACAACAGGGAAGTAATTAATAACAAGCTAAGGGACATCCTTGACAAGGCCACAGACGGATGGGGAGTGAAAGTAGAGGCAGTCGAGATAAGAGAGGTGGACCCGGTCGGTACTGTTAAGGCGGCAATGGAGGAGCAGACCTCTGCCGAAAGACGCAGGCGTGCGGCAATATTGCTCGCAGACGGTAACAAGCGTTCTGCGATCCTTGAAGCGGAGGGCGCGAAACAATCCATGATCCTGAAGGCCGAAGGTACCAGGCAATCAAAGATACTTGAGGCAGAAGGTTCGAGAGTCTCAAAGATCCTGGAGATGCAGGGACAGTCTCAGGCATTAAGGCTTCTTTCATTAGGCGCAGTGCCGCTGGACAAAAAGGCTCTTACAGTGCTCTCCCTGGATACTCTCGCCAAGATGTCAAACGGGCAGGCAACGAAGATCATATTCCCCTTCGAGATATCCAAGCTTGTCGAACAGTCCGCAAAGTACCTGGGAGCTTCCGAGGAATTTGTGTCTGAGATAGGTAAAGAGACAGATATTGAGAAGCTTGTCGGAAAGCCGGACGATGTCCTCGGCAGGATACCCAACCCGGATGAGCTGAGATCAGAGGTCCAGAGCATCGAGTCACAGCTGAAAAAAGACCTCATAGAGACGACCAAAACGGCAAAAGATGTTAGGAAGATGCCGAAGGTCGAAGGAATTAACGAGATCGAAGATCTTAAATAACCTGAAGATACGAGCAGAGCAATTCTCTGCTCTGGCTTTTTTATTTTTTGCACGGATTATTATTTTTAAGTCATACTGTGTAGTCTCTATGGTGGACTGAAATGTATCGTATGGGATCCCGGCCGCAAGTCGGAGAAAAAGCGCCTGGCTTTATCCTGAGAGATTGCCTCGGAGAGGACATCGGATTATCGGAATATAAGGGAAAAAGGAATGTCATTCTTGCATTTTACAGAGGGCAGTCGGATAAGTATAGTATGGAGTGGTTATCGCAGCTAAGGGACGATTACATCGCCTTCAGGGGCATGGATACGGAAGTCCTGGCAGTCGGCCCGGACAATATTGAGAACACGCTCAACATCGGCGGGAGATACGACATACCGTTCAAGCTTCTGTGCGATCCCGGGCTCGAGGTCGTAAGACAGTACGGGGTCTATGACGACATTATGGATAATGCGATGACGTCCGCATTCCTGATCGACATGGAAGGGATCATAAGATATATGTATGTCGGCAAGGTGCCGCAGGATGTTCCTTCAAACGTCGAGCTGATAAAACATCTTCGCGATGTTATTTCCGAATAGTAGCGGAGAATCATATATGTATAAGAAGGATATTCCGGAAGAAACGGCCGGCATGGAAGGCTACAGGGCAAATATAGGCTACAGGGCGCCCGACTTTAAGCTAAAAAATGAAAATGGCAGCCAGGTATCGTTTCATGACTGGAGAGAGGACATGCAGGCAGTCCTTGTATTCATAAAAGCGGTCGATGACAGGCATACGAGAGAACTTTTAATATACCTGAAAGATGACGCGGAAAGGATCGAGAGCCGGGAGGGGCGCATAATCGCAGTATCTTACGGCAACGTGAGATTCAACAAGAGGCTTGTTAAGGAACTGGACCTGCCGTTCCATATCCTCAGCGACGAGGGCTGCGACGTCATAAAGACGTACGGGATATTTAACGAGTATGATAAGCTCGTTGGTCCTGCAATATTCGTCATCAACAAAGGCGGTATCATACGGTATATCTATACGGCAAGCAACCCGGAGGACGTGCCTGAGGATACTGATATACTTGCGGCGCTTCAGGGAATAGTATCGCCGATAATGACAGAGCACGTTTAAAGGCTGAAGGCCCTTTTGTCCGGGAAAGAAAGAGTTTTATATTTTATGTGACTGCATCAATACTGTAAGCCGGGTGAGTCGATGTTAACGTTAGGCCTTTACAATACATATGATAAGATCAAAGTTCTGGATATACATTACAGGGGAATAGCTAGAGGGGCCCCGATAGCTTATGCGTTCGGGTTCAACCTGGCTTTAGTGGGATTCCCGTATGATTTTGAAAAGCAGGAACTGGTCGATTTTGTAAAGGACAACACGACAATAGGCGAGTCAGGCGCTTACCTTCAAAAGCTGCAGGATGAAAAAAGGCTCTACGTATTCGATATACCGAAAAAGGGCTTTCCGGCACAGTTCGGCTCGCTCGTGGTCACATCATCGCATCCCGACAGGAAAAAAGCAGTGTCATCTGATGAGATCGCGGATATGATGATAAAGAACAGGTCATTGTTTATCCTGATAGGGCTCGGCCGCAAAGGATTGCCTAAAGAATATTTTGAGATGGCCCCTTATCATCTTGACATCACTGACGGCAAAGCAATATCCCTTGAGACCTGTACTGCCATAGGAGCCGTGACATCAAGGCTCTATACCATTGCAGAATATAAAAAGAAAGCTATGAGGACGGGTAATCAATATTATAGTGATCATAGCGACAGGAAATGATACAAAAGAAAATATTTTTTTAAAGTGAATATTTTACACGTTGATATATATTCTAATTATTTTTAATGAAATTAATCTTAAATGACATTTTATGTTATTATATACTTATTTTTATTAATAATTCAATATTATTACAAAATTGTAACAAAACATATAAATTAGTATAAATTAATCTTTCAGGTAAATCTGGGGGGGTACGGGAGGAGGTATATTTACGGATTATCCACCAGATAATTATGGCCTTGAGCGGTCTGCCGATATCGGGTCATTGGCTATAAAATTCTTTATCGTGATATTTGCGCTCTGGCTGTCAAATATCCTGTTCGTATCCATACATGAGATGGGGCACGGGATCATGACGGCAGCGTTCGGAGGGAAGATCTGTAACATATATGTTAACCCTCTGGGCCTGGACGGCAGCATCACGCATACGGTCATACCCGATGCGCTTGGCGCAAATATCGTCCTGTCCGCAGGGCTCGGGATAACCACTCTGGCACTGATGGTCTTCTATTATCTTAAGCTGGACCTTTTCGTGTATGTTATGGCCATAAGGACCATAGAATGCGCGATCAACCTTAATCCCGGTTCCGACATGTATACACTTATGAACAGCATAGGCTCGAACGCTTTTGTCATAATGGCACTGATCGTAGTGATAAACGCATATTTTGCAGGGCAGGCATTCTATAACCGCTGTAATACCATTGAAAGGGATATTTTTGACGACAGGGCGAAGGACATGGTCAAACCGGCTTTATTCCTCTCCATATTCCTGACACCGCTGATAAGCATAAAGCGCTGACAAGTATATTGCTTCGATAGTTTTATCTGGAACCACTGCAATATACTAGCGACCATTATGTCAGCGTTCACCAGGTTTATGGCAGTTATCATAGGGATAATAATATTAACCATACTGGCAGTCGATTATCTTGCTTTCCACGGCGATTACCTGTTAAGCCCCGCTACAGGCGGCGTTGCGGTATCGCTCCTGGATTCGGCGGCCACGTTATTTGAAGGAGAAGGCGCGCTATACTTCACGTTCTTAATTGTATGCATGTTCATCGGCGTCATGGCGATAATGTATAAGTTCGTGAAAGGTTGACGGAGGAATTTACACTGTTTAGCCTTAATGACAGGTCCGGCGTTCAGAATCAGCTTGCGAGAGCGTTCCTTACATCGTTCGCCATGTCATTGACCATGATGCTGATGGCTTTTGGCTTCATGTACCTTTTTGATCCGAACAGTGCTCATGAGCTGCCGGTATCTACAGCGATCATCCTGGTCGTGTTCGCACTCTCGTTCATAGCTTCGGCCGTGCTTCTGGAAAGGTCGGGCATGGCTCAGGCACCTGCCCTTATAGGAGGGGCCGCGATAGCTATGGGTCTGACCATGTTCCTCGTATCGATCATGTGCGGCGTCTTTTACCTGTATGACGGTATGCTTGAACTGGAAACGGACACTCTTATCACAGGGTTCGCAGTTTGCCTTATATTGAGCGTCGTAATAGACAGGCTCGTATTGAAATTTTAACAGGTCATTTTTTTGATATCGTTATCAGGCCGGCGCCGAGCAATATAAGCACCGCCACAAGTATCAGCAGCAATATCTCCCCTATTGCGGGTAAAGATAAGCCGGTCAAAAACCCGTTCGCATTCTCCACGATGTCAAAGCCGTACATTATACCCAGTATGTAACCCGATAGTATCAGTGAAAGAGAGGCAAATATCACGTTCAAGATCGAAAGCGACGATGCCTTTTGAAGGCCGGTGTCAGGCTTTACATAGCCCTTTGTATTACGGGCTTTTTCCGATCTTATCTCTTCCAGCTCTCTCCTCATGCGCTCTTTTTTAATGTCTTCAAGCTCGCGCCTCATCTTTTCCGCTTTGATCTCTTCAAGCTCTTTTTTCATCGATCCCAAATCTTGCGTACCATTTATCGCCGTGTTATCTTTGTCCATGCATATCCCCTAGAACAATATATCCATTGATGGCTTCGGACGTTCCCTTTTCTCCACCGTGAGCTCTATAGTGACCTCGTTACCAGCCGAAAGCGACGATACGAGACCCCGGTCGAGCCTCGAAGCAGGCTTATCCGCATATATCATGATCGTCCTGGGGCATACGAAATCACTGACACGAAAAACTGCGCTATGAGTATCGCTCAGCGTCATGTCCTTTGATCCCCAACCCGTAACGGTATCGGAATGGTCTCCGGAAGTTATGACCGCCGTGATAAAAGCGTCATCGCATGCCAGCAGTGATCTGAAACCATCGCTGAGCCCTGATACGGACCTGTCAGCACTCACCGCTATAATACAATCCGCGGACGGCGATATTTCCTCGTCCTTCGTGATCTCGAAAGTCGAACGATGTGTCGCGGTCACATTTTTATGCCCTCGCGCACGGATAACTTCTTTAAGCATACACAGGCTATATGTACTCTGGTGGCTCATAAAAGAAACGGAGAGATTTAAAAGATATGGAAAAGATGGAGATAATAGAGGCAGAATGCCCTTCATGCAGTCCGGACGAGCCGGTTGCTCACCTTGTTTTGAAGGAAAGCGAAGGCAGGGTAAGATGCGAAGAATGCGGCCTCGTACACGTAATACCGGTAAAAAAGCAGAGATTTGTTAAGCTAAAGGTCATCGTTAGCAGACAGGATAAATCATCGGTACAGGAGACAGAGGTCGACGCGGATGAATACCTGCATGCAGGCGACGAGTTTGTCGTGGACACGGGCGAGGAGATCAGCGGCGTACGTATCCAGTCCCTGGAACTAAAAACCAGTAAGAGAGTGGAAAAAGCGAAGCCCGAAGAGGTGCTCACCATTTGGGCCAGGGCCATAGACGAGGTCATTGTAAAAATTGCCGTACAGAAGCACGAAATAACCGAGTCGCTCGATTATAAGGTTAACGGGGATTACGAGTTCACGATAGGCGATACGATAAAAGTGAAGGGATATGAGGTCAAGATATCCTACATAAAGATAAGGGATGGCGCCCTGATGAAGAGGGAAGGCGCTACAGCCAAGGCAAAGGATATTAAAAGAATATATTCAAAGATAGTATCGGAAAGCAAGTTCGGCTCGAGAAAAGGAGTAAGAGGAGGAAGAAAGATATCGGGCTCAATGAGATCGTCGCGCGAGACCTGAGAAAAGACCTAATATCGAGATTAGGCTTCGAAGGCATTAGCAGCAGGGTACTCGATGCCATCGAAGCTGTCCCCAGGCACAAGTTCGTGCCGGAGGATGAGGAAGAACTAGCTTATTATGATACGCCCCTGTCGATCGGTGACGGACAGACGATATCGGCTCCCAGCATGGTCGCTGTGATGTGCGACGTACTGGACATACGCGAAGGCATGAAAGTCCTGGAAGTGGGAACAGGCCTGGGGTACCATTCCGCCGTGATGTCATTGCTGGCGAAGCCGGGGAAGATATACACCGTCGAAAGATTTGCTGACCTTGCCGAAAGAGCCAGGTCGATACTCGGCGAACTGGGCTATGATAACGTTGAAGTTTTCGTATCGGACGGGAGCGAAGGGCTCGCGCAATTCGCCCCTTATGACAGGATAAGCGTGGCATGTGCCGCGCCGAAGGTCCCCGAGCCGCTTATAGAACAGTTAAAAGAAAATGGAAAAATGGTCATACCCGTAGGCAAATACACCCAGGAGCTCGTGCTTGTCGAAAAGATAGAGGGCAAAGTGCGCATGCATGACAGGGGCGGGGTGGCTTTTGTGCCAATGGTGGGTAAATACGGTTTTAAGGAAAGGGGAAGATACATTTAGCCCCGTCCGCAGATAGGGTTTAACTGGCATTGGCAAGCCAAATAATCCCAAAACTAATTAGATAAATTATTTCTTAATCAACTGACATAACTTCAATTATTAACTCGTGGTGACGATGGAGTTAGATCTTTTCTACACGGCCGGAAGCGAACAATTTAAAAATATCGTAACGGATAAGCTTCGCAGGGTTTTCAAGGGCCTTAATGTAAAAGATAAGGGAAAGCTTGAGGTGTTCGATAAGGCGTGGGAGCCGGACAGAAGGCAATTCGATGCGTATACGCTGCTGGACTACACCATAAGATGCATGACTTCAGACTATGCGCTCTGGGTCGTCGATGAGGATATTTATTGCGAGAACGTAAATTTTGTGTTCGGCCTGGCGATGTATAATATCGCGGGTGTCGTCTCGATCTTCAGGCTGGACTCGCCGGAGATGGTGGCAAAAGAGGCCATACATGAAGTCGGACATATATTAGGCCTCAGGCATTGTAAAAACAGATGCGTGATGCAATTTTCCAACACCCTTGAAGAGGCGCGTAAAAAGCCGGATACATTATGCTCAAAGTGCCATTCTATTTTGAACCGTAAGATAATTGAGACAGGTCAGATAATGTAAGACCGGGTATTTACTGTGGAAGGCCGTGGCACGTATACGCTAATCATGCATTTGAAGAAAGGCCAAAAGCTTAAGGTGGGCGCTATAGGCGACATCTACTTTGACGAAGGCTATTATGCATATACAGGGTCTGCCCTTGGCAGGTCTGGATATGCGAGGGTGCGAAGGCACCTGAACGTGGCATCCGGCAAGAACGCCACAAGAAGATGGCACATTGACTATTTATTACCATACGTCGAGGTTATCGACATAATAACTTCGCCAAGGCCGGAATGTAGCGTGGCGGAAAGCATTGACGGAGTGCTTTCAAGGATATCCGGTTTCGGCTGCAGCGATTGTAAATGTCTTTCCCACCTGCATTTTTCCAATGACATGGATGTAATGATGAGAGTCGTCAGGGAATCTCATCGCATATAAGAAGGATAATTAAATTATTTTTTTATTATAAAATTTATTTAGTTTAGCTATTGCTTAATAAAATATTATTTATTTGAAAGATAAAATATGAAATATTCTATTAACAATTAAAGAAAAATTTATATAGATATAATTCCTTGTATATTCATGTCAGCGATTTTCAGTCATGCGACAAAGGGGCAAGGTCATGGAATCCAAAGGCAACATAGCGATCATTGAGGACAATATTGAGCTACAATTCCTGTACAAAATGGTGCTAGAATCAGAAGGTTATACAGTCGCATATACAGCAAGGAACGGGGAAAAAGCGCTGGAAGAATATAAGAGATGCGCCCACAGGCCGGATCTTTTTATCATCGACAACAGGCTTTATAACTCGTCCGGAATGGACACTGCGAAAGACATTCAGAAAATTGACCCTAAAGCCAGGTTTTTATTTGCTACGGTGGACAGGAACCTTGACGGTAGAATGGAAGGCGTTAATGCCATCGGAGTGCTTTATAAGCCATTCTCTATGCGTAAATTGACCAACACGATACACAGTGCAATGGAAACCAGGTAAATAGATAGCAAGCGATCAATATCATTAACCATCCATGGGCCGTATCAAGCGGATATTACATAATTTATTTTTTATTTTTTTCAACGGGCTTTATTATCAATACCACATCATTAAGGAAAATTTCTAAGATCATCGATTTGTAGAATGACACGAATACATTTATATTAAATATTAATTAAATTAATAAATATACGCTTGATATGCGGGTGTAGCGATCATGAATGAGCTCTACGTAATTAGACATGGCATAGCAGAGATGATATCCCCGGCAGGCGGCGGCGATGAATCCAGAGAGCTGACAAAAAAAGGCAGGGAAAAGGTCAGGCTCATATCAAAGACACTTAAGGACCGGGAGATATTTTTTGACAGGATAGTCTCCAGCCCCCTGACGCGGGCCGTTCAGACGGCAGAGATCGTGAGCCGGTATTGCTCGGACCGGGAGGAGATAGCTTTGACAGATTACTTAAAGCCGGGAAGCAGTTATGAGGACCTGATCGAATACCTGAACAGGACCGAAGGCGCGGAAAAAGTAGCCATAGTCGGGCATGAGCCGTTCCTCAGCGGTTTCATATCGTATTGCCTTTCCAGGAGCAAGAGCTCTTTCGTGGAGATGAAAAAGAGCGGTGTCGCATTGCTTGAGATCGATGGAATGATCATACCGGGAAAGGCTAAATTGTTATGGCTTATGGGCCCGAAACAGTTCATGGACTGAAAATGATAAAGCTACTTAAAAGCCTTAACGGAAATGCTATTTTAAATATAGTCATTGTATGATATGCAGGCATTATCTAAAATAGATGGCAGATAACACATAATACCATAAACAATAATATTTATTATCACATTCTTGTAGAAGCCTATAGCCTGAACTTTTATCATCAACGCCCATGACAGAAAAACAAGCCATCATCGACCTGGGGTCGAATACGACCCGCATGCTCATTGTTGAAGTGCTGGATAGCGGCGCTTATCGCCTGGTGGAAGAATCAAAGGAGAATATCAGGCTCGCCGAGAACCTGATGCCGGACGGGATCATTAAGCCGGCAGCCATTAACAGAGCGGTAAAAGCCGTGAAGATCTTCAAGAACATTTGCGAATACCAGAACGTTGACAGGATCATAGCGATGGCGACGGCGGCGGTAAGAGAGTCGAATAACCAGAGCTATGTGCTGGATATGATCAAGGCAGAAACAGGCATCGAATTCAAGGTCCTATCTCGCCAGGAAGAATCGTATATGGGCTACCTGGGCGTGATCAATACGATCGACATCAAAAACGGCATCATACTTGACCTTGGCGGGGGCAGCATGGAGATCACAGCCATCAGGGATAGGAGGCCGGTAGAATTCACGAGCCTTCCTTTCGGTGCTTTAACGCTGACGGAAAGGTTCCTTGACATTAATAAGCCGTCTGACTCCCAGTTTAACGACCTTTCGAGCTTTCTTATGAATAACTTCAGGCATGTACCATGGTTAAACTCGTATACGGGATACGAGCTTGTGGGAGTCGGAGGGACCGTAAGGACGATAGCAAAGATCCACCAGCGGGCCATAGATTACCCGTTCGACGACCTTCATAACTATGTCATATCGCCTCAGGAAATATCAGTGATCTTTACCAGGCTTAAAAAGACGGGTTTAAACGAGAGGATGGACGTTCCGGGGCTTTCAAGGGACAGAGCGGACATCATAATGGGCGGCATATGTGCGATAAACACTTTGATAAGGTATCTGAAGGTCTCCAGTGTACGCGTATCATCTCACGGGCTCAGGGATGGCATATTTTTCAACCATTTCCTGAAAGAGCCTGTCGTAAATGATGTGACAGAGTTCAGCGTAGATAACCTCTCAAAGCTCTACGGGCTTGATCGCGCTCATTCCCAAAGAGTGTACGGGCTTTCGAAAAGCGTCTTTGAAAATCTAAAACCCGTACATGACCTTCCGGAAAGCTGCCTGAAGATCCTGTGGGCAGCGTCGATGCTGCATGCATCCGGGTACTATTATGATTTTCAGAACCGCTTCAACAATACGTTCTATAATATTCGCAACAGCAGGATATTCGGGTTCAGCCATATGGATACGTACAAGACAGCCCTTGTAGCCGCATACTATGGTGCCGGAGGGGTAAAGAACCGTTCAGCCGTGCTTGATATGATATTGAACAAGGACGAGAACAAAGCGCTAAAGAAGCTTGGCGTGATCCTGGCCCTTTCGGACAGCCTTGACAGAAGTAAAAGAGGCAGGGTCACTGGCGTCAATTTTGAGACATCAAGGAATAAAGTAACGATGGAGCCGATATTCAGCGGAGATATCTCTGTGGAGCTTGATACGGCTTCGAATGTTATCCCCTACTTTAAGAAAGCATTCGAATGTGAGCTTATAATAAAAGGCTGTAACAACAGCCCATAATATATAGAGAGATATATGCGGCGAAATGATTTTTAAATGACACCGTAAGCAAGTTTTTATACGAATATCAATCCAATATTAAGTGATCTTAATGAAGAAAGTTCGTGGACTTGGACTTAAAAAAAGTTATCCTGGCAAATTATTTATCGTCGAGGGCTGTGACGGCTCGGGTAAAAGCACACAGCTGTACCTATTAAAAAAATGGCTTGAAAGCGAAGGCTATTATGTCTTCTTTTCGGAATGGAACTCATCGGACCTTTTAAAGAAATATACGAAGAAAGCAAAGCGTAAGAACCTTCTTACGCCCACTACGTTCAGTCTCATTCATGCATGCGATTTTGCCGACAGGTATGAAAAACTTATACTCCCGCATCTTCGCGCCGGCCACATCGTGCTTGCGGACAGGTATGTGTATACGGCATATGCCCGTGACATAGCACGCGGATGCGACCCCGAATGGTGCAGGAACCTTTATGATTTTGCGTTAAAGCCGACGATAGGGTTTTACTTTAAAGCCCCTCTGGACGTATCGTTAAGCCGCATACTCACAGGCAGGACCGAGCTAAAATATCACGAGGCAGGTATGGACCTGGGATTATCGAGCGACCCCGTCGAGAGCTTCAAATTATTCCAGGGCATCATCAAGCAGCAATATGATAATATGGCCGGTAGAGAAGGTTTCACTGTAATGGACGCGACAAAGACCATCGAAGAGCAGCAGCAGGAGATGCGTAAGATCGTGAAAAGATCGCTTGTAGGATATAAGTCGCCTATAAGCTGTGCACAGGGGCTTAGTTCAAGGCTTGTCACCCCGGTGACGGATTATTAGGAGCGGTGAGATGACGGATAATCTATTTTACGGCACAGGCCTGCCATACCTGAAGCTTAACAAAAAGCATCTGAGCGGAAAGCTCATAGTCATTGAGGGCGCGGACTGTTCGGGCAGATCGACACAGATCGCCCTGCTAAAAGAGTACCTGGAAGCCAGCGGGCACGGCGTACTGGATACAGGACTGCGGCGCTCAGGCCTTGTAGGCGAAGCCATAGAAGAGGCAAAAGGCGGCAATACGCTGGGCAAGACTACGCTCAGCCTGATGTATGCGACTGATTTCGCCGACCAGCTGGAAAACAAGATCATACCTGCTTTAAAAGCAGGGTTCATAGTGCTGGCGGACAGGTATATATTTACGCTGATGGTCAGAGACCTGGTAAGAGGGGCGGACAAAGAGTGGCTGCAGGAGCTTTTCAGCTTTGCCCTTGTACCGGATAAGATATTCTATATGAATGTCGACCCCGAGACCCTCCTTCATCGCGCGCTGCTAAAATACGGCCAGCTGGACTACTGGGAATCAGGCATGGACGTTTGCCTGTCGAGCGACATGTTCGAGAGCTTCACCAAGTACCAGTCGCAGCTAAAGGACGAGTATGCGACGCTGTCGCTTGAGTACGGCTTCGATGTGATCGATGGCTCAAGGACCGTTGATGAGATCCAGAAGTACATCCGGGATAGAGTGGATGAACTGCTGGAGAGTAAAAAAGCGGCCCCTAAGGCGAAGGCAAAAAAAGCTAACTGAATAAATAAATGAATTCCCGGAACATTGATTTCCGGGTTCTCTGTTTTTATTGCTTTAACCGTAGATCCCGAACATATCCGTCATCGGAGCTGGCCACGACCTTTCAGCTACCACGCAAGACCCGTCCATGATGCCGTGATTGACTATACGGTCATCTATGCATTGTTTGACTGTCATGCCTCCTGCGCCATTCAACGGATCGTCATATGTCTTTGTATCCGTCCATTCTTCGCCAGGCCTCAGTGTGATATATTTACCGTTATACTCGATATATGCCGTACCGTCCGCGCCGATATTCTCGACTTTGATCCCTTTACAACTGCAGGGCAGATCGTAAACGTATTCCAGATTGCCGGTATGCGAACTTCTTGTCTGTCCGGGATATACGGCATAGATGTCATCCTGTTTCTCGCCAAGGATGACTTTCAGGTTCCCTGTGGCCCCTGTCGAGAATGGCACTTTTAACATATTTGCCGCCCTATCGTAGGAATATTCCGCCATAATGGGCGTTCTTTCTATTTTACCGTCATATCCTGAGCTATCGGAACATTTTCGGGACATTATCGTATGTTCGAGAAATATGAATTTTCCCGGCTCTAATGTAGATATTGCAGGCTTGATATTACCGGTCGAAGGATCTGACATTCCGATGCCGGTTTTTTCATTTATGGACTGCTTTATGTCCTGGCCGATACAACATGAAGAAAGCAGGATGCCAGCAGTGATGAGCGAAACAAGCAAAAGCCGGTGCATTGATACATCCTTCATTGATTCCCCCTGCTAAGATATGTCTTATCATTTAATATTATTATTTTAATAATTTAACAAATAAACGGATAAAAAATGAATATTATGCATATTTTGAGGTATCGTCCATTGCCCGGACCCCGATACTGAATTAAATATCGCTTGAATAAGATCAGACGGGCTTTGGCCATTATGGGCCTGGACCTGTAGTGTATGAGTATATGGGATATACTACGCTAAATGCAAATTATGAAAAATATCAGCATTCGATGCCACGCATGTTACATAGTCTTTTGAGCCCCCCGACATAAAGACTATGTAACATAAAATATTGTTATATTTTCTTGTATATACGTTTATTGGTCTTTTTGAAATTTTGCATATAAAAGTATTAATCAGTTTAATATCGTCAAATAAAATGATATATTACCAACCTGTTAATGTACAATGGTATAGGATCCAATAGATAATATCCGGTCCGTTTTAAGCTATCGATCGGCCAAACTGCCCTGAAGAGAATTAGCAAAAAAGAGCGTTGATAAGCGGCTTCTTTATGTCTTTAATCGATTTTAAATGTCCCTCTTTCGTTATATTTTCCGATAATACATAAATCGACAAGTCACATTTATTAAATCATAGGGGGGATGGAGTATGTTTAAGGTTAGAAGACGCTGGATAGCTTTAGCGCTTATCATGGCCGTTATAGCCATGGCCCTGCCGGCAGGAGCCTATATGACACCGATACAGTACGGCTTCCCGAACGTTTTTCAGGACTCTGAGTCCACATATTTCTGCAGGGACACCGCAGAAGCCAACGAGTTTGAGTTCGTGGACATCAACTGGGGTGGAGGAGCGCCGTTTTATGGAGGGCGCGGGTTCTCGTTCCCGTCCATAACTCAGGTCAGCAGCAGATCACAGGTAATGACTCATACCGAGTTCGCGCATACCCGTGAGACCACTGCCATAGGTTATCCGTTCTTAGGGATAGGAGGATGCCCGATACCCGGGCTATATTAGATAACCGCGATATAGGCGGAGAGAACCAGAGATAGGGGGGACACCACCCCCTCTATCCATAGTATTAATGTTCTTTCAAAAAACCGTTTTAAGTTCGAGACCGGATAAGTAGTTTTGAGAACTATCGAATTTTAAAAAATTTGAGCAACATGGCAATCACTGATCAAACTATCCGAATGCCATGTCGGTCGCTTTAAGATTTCCGGTCCTACTGTAAAGCGATTTTCTGCACATTATCATTTCTGCCATGTAAAATGATTTTATAGCTTATAGACATATACTGATACTAATCTAGTAACCATTTAAGGCGGACTGAACATAATGAATTACTACATCGGCATATACCCGGGACGGCTTGACCGTAGAGGCGCTTTGTGCCTGATAAAAAGAGAGCACCAAAAGTACTCGTCGACTTTCATCAATTCCCAATTTTCCGGAAACCCTGACCTGGAACGAGCACTGGCCTTTGAAGGAAAGCTGAACCCCGTACCAGCATATAAGATCTATCACCTGGAACACCTTGAGCCGAAGACAAGGCTCCCCGAATACGTCAATGCTTTAAAAAGGGCACTGGAGACCTATTCGAAAAATAATACGGATTCTTCGCCCATCGAAATAATCATCGATCAGACTGATGTCGGCAGTTCGTTCAGGTCCATGCTGATGGACGCCCTGTATAATGACCCAATAAAGTCGCTTTTAAACATGCCTTCTTCGATAAAGGATGCAGGTAAAGAATTGTCTTTTATTGAGATCTGCGTTAAGGACCAGGACACGATAAAGAAGACAAATGAGCTGATATTCATATCGAAGAAAGACCTATTCACTAACCTTGCAATACTCGAGCAAACCGGAAAGCTGGATGCGAACGACACCGGGACAAGAGAGTGGTATAATAAGGGGATATCCAGGTTCATCGATAAATTGCCCGCCCTGCTGGGATACCTCGGGGAAGCGGATGATGAAGGACAAATGTACCCGGACGTCGCGGATTATAGCCGGTTCAGGAGCATTGCAGTGGCATGCTGGAAAGCCGAGCATGACAGGAATAGTTTCCCGGCGACGATGATCGATTTCAGGTATAATTACGTTTAGATGATATTAAAACTTTAAATATTTTTTACATTCAGTTGATCCAAAATAAAACGCGGTCGGCGAGACATTTAAGGTCTGCCCGGAGCGAACGAACGAAGTGAGAGAGCGAAGGGATGCGTAGATATCAATATTATCACGGTCTTGCGCCTATACTAATCCGACTAACTGTAAAATTTGCAATATGATGATTACGGAGTATATTATCCCTATCAAAAAGGGAGCGCTACATTCAATCTTTGTGAATGGGATATGACGTAATTTTTTGTATACCGCTTCTTCCTGACTGAACATTTGTACGGGTAGCTCCCTTTCCATCTCGTGTATCACCTGGAACTTAGCGTGATTCAGGTTTCTGTACGAGGCAATGTTCATGAACCAGAATGTGCACACGACCATGCCCGTTATTGATATTAGTATGACACCATATTGTGGAAGGTTCTTAATCAGGCCCATTGCGGCAATGAGAAATGTGTTCACCGCAACGTAGAAGCTATTAGTGGTCTGCCTATTCTTCGTTACTTCACTTGTGGTTGCCACCATGATTTTGTACTGCTCGAATAGTGTTGGGTTTACCGTCTTTGATGCATCAATTATTGTTTCACCCCCAGTTTCCAGCATCTGTGTTTCTTTATCTGCCATGTTATCCCTGTTCCTCCAGCCAAACTTGAAGTTTTGCGGTGTTCCAAGGTATGACTCTAGCACCATGATCCTTCAGGGGCTGGGGTACCCGGTGGTTTTCGTCCCGGTATATCCTCACACCTATCACGGGTTTTCCCAGTTCATACGCCTTGTTAATCTCCCATAGGACCGCCTCACGCGACGCGGTCTCCTGCCCTATCATGACCACTAGGGCTGAACTCTGTCTAATCCGCTCCGTGCACTGTGTCTTCCATTTCTCATCGAATGGTTCCTTAACAGAGTAGTCGGTGAACTCTACTGGGAACCTTGGGTCCTTTGCCTGGCTCCTCAGGAGATCCACTTGTGCCTCATCCTCGACGTGGAAACTGATGAAGACCCTGGGCTTCATGGTCTTCCCGTAGCTAGTTATTGTCCGATTTGCGGTACTGCTACCGCCATCTTGTGAGTATCTTGTCGCATGGGACTCTCTGTCCCGTCTGAAACCTCCACCCATTTCTTTAATCCTCCGTTATTTTTTATTTGCCTGGCCTTCAGGTCAATCCTTACCAAATTTTTCATTATCAGGCTGATGTCGCCCTTGTCGTGTTGGACCCATTTACCGTTCTTGTATTCCTTTCCGTAGAAAGCGCTGACATAGTGGCTTTGAGTGATGAAGCCATCCGCATTTGAAAACTTTACAAAATTACTCGGGCCTATGCCATAGAGCAATAGATTGTAACCTCTCTGCTTTATCTCTCTGACATAATGCCTTGCCCTCCGGACCTCCTCAAGGGTGCTTCTGTGGAGAAAGTCTCCCGTGTGGAAGACCATACAGCACACGCCCATATTAGCCAGGATGTCCGCGTGTCCCGTAATTTGATGTGTATTAGAGCCTTTGACAAGACCCAACGGAGTGCTGTCTCTACATCGCTTTATGATCTCGCCGGTCCACCGGAGCATCCTTTCAATCTCCATGGCGCTCCGCCGCATCTCACCCTCATAGGTTTCGCCGTCCGGCGTCATATAGAAGTCTGGGCCGAGTGCCTTGACTGCCTCGACATAAGTGTCGACGGTACTTCTGGCTATGAGTTTATCGCGCATAACCGAGGACAAAACTATCTTGACACTGCTGGGACAATCCAGGTACTCCCGTATGTTACCAGTCCTGATGATGTCGTGGAAAATGCGGTTGAACTCCCTCCCATTTTCCCGAAGCAAGTCCTGTAAACGTACAGCGATGGCAGTGCATGGGATGTACTTCCAGGGCAGGTACGTCGCTGTTTCCCCGAGCTTCACGACTGGTGTTACCGCTAAGAACGAGGGATATTCCGATGATATAGCATGCGGGCAATGAAGGATGTTATTGAATTCAGGATTCGGGATAGCACCTAAAGTCTTCTTGATCAAATTAATTGGAAGGGTTACGTTTTCTTGCACGACAACCATGTTGACAGCCGATAGCTTAAAGATTATTGACTTAATATAGTCATTAAAGTGTATAACGTTAATGTTTTTAAAATACTACATGAGGTGTAAACGTGGAAGAGATCGTACACATTGTACCTTTGGGGTTCGAAATCGACCGTGTTATAAAACCGTTTGAAAAGCTTAGGGCAAACCGAGTATACCTGTTATACAGGGGAAATGCTCTGCCCACAAAGAAAGGCGATGCCCGTGCGAAGGACCCAGGCCACTTCCTCAGCACTGTTAAAGTGCAGTTGGAGGACATGGGCATCAGCGTTGTACTCGTTGAAACCGAGATATTCGATGTCCTCGAACTGTTAAAGGCTGTAAGTGGCATTATACTGAAGGAAAAGCTGGAGAAAAATATCGTCTACGTGAACATGTGCGCCGCCGGCAGGCTATCATCAGTCGCTTCAACATTGGCGGCCATGTACCACGACGTAAAGGTCTATTATGTTAAAGCCGATGATTATCCGACAGAGGGCAAAGCGATCATTGAGCACGGTCTTTCAATTGTCGAGAAGCCCAACTACTCTATCCTCACGAACTTTACTATCGACATCCCCACAGGTGCCAAGGGGATATTCCTTGCAGAACTCTACCGTAAGGGTGAGATGACGACGAACGATATAATAAAAATGATTGAAGAGAGGAAGCTGCCAGGTTTCGATGACTTGAACGAGGCAATCAAGGGCAAGGAGCGAACGCTCAATAATAAACTTGTCAGAATCAATATGGGACTGCTTAGGGACCTAGAGCATAACAACTACATCGAAGTCGAGAAGAGGGGTAGGAAGAAGATTATCAAGATAACAGATAAGGGAAGTTACGCCGCATGTTTAATCGGCGAATACACAGAAAATTTTCCGTCATTATCATCATAATGGTCATCAATACGTCCTTACCATTATGAAAATATTATAAAATAATAAAATATTAGTTATAAAATGTATATATTATGCTTGCTTATTAAATTATATCTTAAAAATGTAAATTCTAGGGTAAATGAGGGGTCATAAAATAGGTTAAGGTGCTAACGATCTTCAATAGGTTATGATAATCGACCAACAAAAACATTGCGTATTGGTGATGAGCAAATAGTAAATTAGTATAGTAATTGTTATTGTCGGCTTCCTAACTTGTACTCCATGTAAAGCCATATTACAAGTTTGCATTTCATTTGTGAAATTAATTGATCCTACCCTATTATTAATTGTACCCTGTTTTATTAGTAAACCTTTATCATGAAATAATAACCAATTATCTTCACTTTATACAATTACATTATAAAAGCCAAAAGGCATATTTTTAAACGTAAACATCCCTATAGCTGCATTTAACCCATCATTAGAATATTGAGGATTATTAGATAAGTCAGCTATTTTTTAATCTTCATGTTTTCGAGTAGCTGCATTATACCTTACCCCTCATAATGTAACTTTATAATCTGGTTATACTATTAAAATTGGAATCAATTGACATTCCGCTTATCACATCACTTGTGACGGGTGTAGATACGGGAATTATAATTGGTGTATCGGTAGAATCAGAGTCACAGAAGGTGTAACTACAGTTGATCCTGTACATCCACAGAGAAGAGTTACTAGTAATATAATTGTTATAAGGACTAGAAGGTTATATCCAATATTCATAACACACACTAATAAAAACTAAAATAAATAGTACTATAGACTATTATGCTTGATAAGGGATAAAGAAAAAACAAAAAAGTACAAGTTTAGAAATTAAATTTAGATTTCACAGGAAAACTTTTTGAAAAAAGTTTTCCGTTAGCCTTTCAAAAACTTTTATCTATAGCAACTCCTTCGGAGTTACAAATATTTTTTATTAAAAAGCAGAGTAAAGATAATTCAGAAATATTAATAGAAAATGCCCTGTGCCGGACTTGAACCAGCGACATCCAGATCTTCAGTCTGGCGCTCTCCCAACTGAGCTAACAGGGCCTATATATACAACAAATATACAAGCACAGATATTTCAAACTATCCCCCAAAAAAAAGGATAGTTAATGGGGCTGAGGGGATTCGAACCCATGGCCGCCCGGTTATGAGCCGGGCGCTCTGACCTGGCTAAGCTACAGCCCCTTATGTGTGATTGAAGCGCCGCCAACAGGACTCGAACCTGTGACATGCTGGTTAACAGCCAGCCACTCTACCAACTGAGTTATGGCGGCAATACGGGATTGCAAGAACCTATACTACCCTGTATCGTATATATAATTAACGGTCACCGATATTAATACAAATACATATTTATTTGCCGCTCAAATCATTATCCCCGAATACACAACAATCAACAATAATGCACATAAAAGATAGGTTTATTAGGAGTAGGGCTAAAGTAAAAACATAAAAAATATAGGAAATCAGTGGTAGGATGCACGTAATATCGATAGCAGATCTGACATACGGGGATATAATGGATGTCCTCGACAAAGCGGATGACCTTAAAAAGAAGCGCAAAGAAGGGGTCATAACCGACTACCTGAGAAATAAAAGCCTCGCCATGATATTCGAAAAGTCATCGACAAGGACAAGAGTATCGTTTGAGGTGGGTATGACAGACCTTGGAGGTCATGCGTTATACCTGGACCCGTCCTCGATGCAGTTAGGCAGAGGCGAGACACTGGAAGATACTGCCAGAATATTATCGAGTTACGCACACGGCATAATGATAAGGGCCAACAGCCACGAGTCAGTGATAAAGCTTGCACATCACGCAAGAGTGCCGGTCATAAACGGCCTTACCGACTTTGAGCACCCATGCCAGGCACTGGCCGACCTGATGACGATAAGGGAGAAAAAAGGCGACTTTAAGGACCTAAAGTTCGTATGGGTAGGCGACGGCAACAATGTCTGCAACTCACTCATACTCGCAGCGGCTATCACAGGCATGGAAATGGTAGTGGCATGCCCGGAGGGCTACGAGCCTGATGAAGGCGTTGTAAACAGGGCCAGGGCCATGGAAGGGAACATAAAGATCGTCAGGGACCCAAAAGAGGCTGTCAGGAACGCGGATGTCCTGTATACGGACGTATGGGTATCCATGGGATGCGAATCCGAAAGAGAGAAGCGCATGGACGATCTAAGGAGCTACCAGATCAATATGGATCTCATAAGGCTGGCAAAAGAAGACTGCATAGTGCTGCATTGCCTGCCTGCACATCGCGGCGAAGAGATAACCGACGAAGCGATAAGAAGCAAAAACTCGGCCATTTTCGAACAGGCAGAGAACAGGCTGCATTCGCAAAAAGCGCTGATACTAAAGCTCTTAGTTTCCAAAGACATTAAAACTGATTAAGTCGGGTATTTTCATACCCACAATTTTTTCCGGGGATACCATAGTATTTTTATAAGCCCTTTATCTGCCCATATTCTGCTTATCTGGATTTATTATTATAAAAGACATCATAAATCATTTCTCTTCACCACAAAGCGCACAAAGGCGAACAAGGAACACCAAACTGCTAACCACAAAGCGCACAAAGGCAAACAAGGAACACAAAACTGCTAACCACAAAGCGCACAAAGGCAAACAAGGAACACAAAACTGCTAACCACAAAGCGCACAAAGGCAAACAAGGAACACAAAACTGCTAACCACAAAGCGCACAAAGGCGAACAAGGAACACAAAGGACCTTTTTTAAAAGATTATCATATACTTAAAAAAATTAGTGTACCTTGTTCGCCTTAGTGCGCTTCGTGGTTAACAGTTTAGTGGACCTTTGTCGCCTTCGTGCGCTTAGTGGTGAAAAACAACCTGGATTATACTTTTTTTATAATACAAGCCCTTATCTAAATATTTGATCTCACAAATTTTTAGCATTTGTATACATTCAAGCTAAAGTTTTATGTTCAATGTCCGCTTTTAGACTATCTGGATTTGGATGTCAGGACGCAGGTTAACCGAGTATCCAGCCACCGGCGGTGTGAACCCGCTATGGCGATGGACAAAGACATGTGACCCGGTCAAGGTCATATTCAACTTTTTCATGCTTCTGGTCATAAGATACAGCCCGATAATCGAGTTGAAAGTGGACTGCATGAGGTTCATGGGAATTAAAGCAGGGAACCATGTCTCGATGGCATTAGAGGCAACTGTGGACGTTTTCTTCCCGGAGCTTATCGAGATAGGGGATAATTCGGTAATAGGATATAATGCGACGATACTTGCCCATGAGTACATGATAGACAGGTATCGTACAGGAAATGTCGTCATAGGTAAAAATGTCCTTATAGGAGCGAATTCTACTATCCTGCCAGGAATCATTATAGGAGACGGCGCGATAGTGTCAGCAGGCTCGCTCGTTAACAAGGATGTGCCAGCAGGGGCGTTCGTCGGAGGAGTGCCCGCACGCATCATAGAGAGGAAAGAACTTGATTAATATCGTCAGGTCAATAGTCGACGCCATATACAGGGACAGGCGTTTACTGGCAGCTATCATAGTAATAAATATTGCAGGGTCTCTGTTCGGGGCTTATTATTACTGGGAACAGTTAATGATGACCCCGGTCTATCTCTGGATATTCGTCCCGGATTGTCCGTTATATACCCTGTTCATGATCTTTGCGCTGTTATTGATAATAATGGGCAAGCCGTCGGATACGTTCAACGCGATCACATCAGTGGGACTTTCCATGTACGGCACCTGGACGGTCCTGGTGCTGCTATACTTCTCGGAGATATATTTCAGGCCCGCCAACAGCCTTTTATCTTCGGCGATGCTGATCTCGCACATCGGCATGGCGCTTGAGTGCGTCCTGCTGCTGCCATACCTTAAGAACGTTAAAACCGTATCCTGGGTAGTAGCCGGAGCATGGTTTTTAGTTCAGACCATTGTCGATTATTTCTTATGGTTCATACGAGACGGAGATCTGATGAGGACACATCCGCTCGCAATAATGGAATATTATACAAGAGGACATTACGTTATAGATAAGCTGGCTGTGAAGCTGGACACTATGATGTATGTCACATTCGCAATGGTAGTGGTGTTCCTGGCCCTGAACTATATCCTGGCAAAGACCTGGCCGGCGAACGATCCGCGGCTCTTAAAAACTGAGGCCATTGCAGTAAAAAATGAAAGCGGGAATTAAAAGCTTATCGTGACCTCGATCCAGATGCTTTTATTGCTTCCGTTTTCAGTCTCCTTCGGGTCAGCTATCCTCATGTAAGTCAGATTTTTTATCATGACACGCTTAAAGGAGGATTCGTCTAGTTTCGTCAGAAGGTTGCCCTCCCTTAAGTTGCGATGAAGCTCGTTTATTATGTCTTTTCCCGGATCAAGGATTATTGCATGTGTTTCTATTGCCATCGGATCATCGACCGTTATCAATTCGATTCAAAGCTTATTCTGTCAAATAAATTATATACTTACCGCTTATCCCGGATAATTCTATTTAAAAAGTAAATTTTTTAATAGATTCCTGTTGTGGTAATACAAATTTGGAATTTAATTCTAATAATAAAAGGTTAAAATAGTTATAAATTGTATTATTTGGTAAATTTTTAAAAAAATAAAAAAGGTGACTTTGTTATGGTAAAGTTTTTAAATAGCCTTCAAACGAAGCTTACCATCAGCTTCATAATACTGATATTAGTTATTTCAAGCCTGACGTTTTTCTATACTTTTAACGAGACTAAAAGCGCTTTAAAAGAGACAATGAGAGACGAGTTGAAAGCGGTGGCAGCAGCAACCGCCACACAGATGGACGGCGATAAGGTCGCGATGCTTAAGGCGGGTGACGAGGGGACGCCTGAATTTTTGTCCATCAGGGACCAGCTATGGGCCGTACAAAACTCTAACCCGGACATAAAATACGTGTATATCATGGCCTTGAACGGGGATGAAGTACAGTTCGTCGTAGACGGTAGCTATGGAAAGGAAGACGACGCCGCAATGATAGGTGACGTTTATGATGAAGCTCCCGAAGACCTGATAAACGGTTTCACTGCACCGTCGGCGGACAGGGAATTTACGACCGATGAATGGGGAACATACCTCTCCGGATATGCGCCGGTATATGATTCAAAGGGCAATTCAGTAGGCCTCGTGGGCGTAGACATGAGCAGCGACCGCGTAATAGAGAAACAAAACTTCATCGGATACACGATATACATCATCGTAGGCCTTGCGATATTGATAGCAGGAGCAATGATAGCGTTCTTCTCAAAGACGATCATTCAGGACATAAAAAAGCTTAATGAGAACGCCAACAAGATCAGCATGGGCGACACGAACGTCATGGTAGACGTTAAGAGGAACGACGAGATAGGTGAACTGGCAGACTCTTTCGGAAGGATGGTGGCAAGCCTCAAAATAATGATGGACACAAGCTACAATGAAAAATAAAGGGGCCTGCATATGAGCATTTTATCTGAAAGGATACTGCAGGTGTCTACGGTATACCTGGGCCCGGCTGCAAAGACGTTCCTGGATAGACAGACCAAACACCACATGAATGGGCTGGTATTCGACAATATAGAGAAGCAGCATCTTCCTGAGCTATGTAAATGGATCAATGTTTCAGCAGGGCTTATCATCGGCAAGGATAAATCCAGGGAATTTGCCGATAAGGTCGCTAAGCTATAGATAATCTCTATAGCTTTTACTTTTTTATATCGTTCAATTACTTTCGGACTGGTAGGATAATCTATTATTATAGGTCCGGACAACATAAAAGAGCATCATCTGTCACCGGAGGATGCCATATCTAAACGTTTTTTAGGGTGAGCCTGTCGAAAACACAGAAGGTTCTAAAGTTGATCATATGGAAGACTGTATTAAGCTAACAGGTGCCAGAGAGCACAACCTGAAGAACATCGAACTAAAAATACCAAAGAACAAGGTCGTAGTGTTTACGGGAGTATCCGGTTCCGGCAAATCCTCCCTTGTATTCGATACGATCTACGCGGAGGCACAGCGCCAGTTCATGGAGACGTTCAGCGCGTTCTCCCGAAGGTATTTGCCTAAGATCCCGAAGCCGAACGTCGATCGTATCTTCAATCTCTCGCCGGCGATTCGAATAGACCAGAAACGTATGGGCGAGAACCGAAGGTCAACGGTAGGTACGGCCACTGAGATATCGACATATCTTCGCCTGTTATTCTCCAGATGCGGTACGCCGTTCATCGGCCCGTCGTTTTACTTCTCGTTCAATAACCCCGAGGGCATGTGCCCGGTATGCAGCGGGGTGGGCAGTGAGATCGATGTGGACCTGGAGCGGTTATTAGATATGGAAAGATCTCTGGCCGAAGGAGGGATACGGCACCAGTTTTACCAGCCGGGCAACATCTACTACAAACTATACCGGGCCAGCGGTTATTTTGATGTTAACAAGCCCCTGAAAGAGTATACCAAAGAGGAAATGGACAGGCTTCTCTACAGCGGTCCTGAAAAGATGGGTGAGGAACGCCTTGGCGGTGTGATCAACGCCACAATGGAGGGTGTCGTTACAGGGCTGAAGCGCAGGCAGTTCGGCAAAGAGGACCTGAACGAGCGCGAGGCTAAATTTTTCAAGGTCACGACATGTAAAGCGTGCAACGGCACAAGGATCAACGACAGGGCGCGCTCTGTTACCATCAACGGAAAAAATATTGCGGAACTGGCCGCGATGGAGCTCATAGACCTTCGTGAATTCGTCGATAGTATAGAGGGACCTGTATCAGCCCCGATACTGGCACCGATCCGGTGGAGACTGGACCAGCTTATAGATATCGGCGTGGGGTACCTGTCGCTTGACCGGCCGGTAGCCACGCTCTCCGGAGGAGAGTCACAGAGGGTCAAGATGGCCAAGCAGCTTAGCTGTGACCTGGTCAACCTTGTATATGTGCTGGATGAGCCGAGCATAGGGCTTCACCCCAGGGACAACTCGAACCTTATTAAAATGCTCAAAAAGCTGAGAGATAACGATAACAGCGTCCTCGTCGTGGAGCATGATCCTGAAATAATCGAAAGCGCGGATTACGTCATAGACATCGGGCCGGGAGCGGGTACCCATGGAGGGAACGTGATGTTCTGCGGAACTGTGGAGGAATTGAAGAGATCGTCCACAGTCACGGGAAGATATCTTGAGCAGAGACACGGGAACGGGTATAAGAGGAGAGCTCCGACAGGATACATGGAGATCAAGGATGCCACGCTTCATAACCTGAAGAACGTCTCGGTAAAGATACCGGCCGGGGTCTTCGTCTGCGTTACAGGCGTCGCAGGTTCCGGTAAAAGCACCCTCATAAACGACATCTTTACTTATGAGCATCCGGACGCGGTCATCATCGATCAGTCTGCCCTTGGAAGGTCGAGCAGGTCGAACCCGGCTACTTATACAGGTATGTTCGACGATATACGGTCGATCTTCGCAGTGACTAACGATACTAAGCCGAACCTGTTCAGCTTTAACTCAGAAGGGGCATGCCCCAAGTGTAAAGGTTCCGGGTTCATCGAGGTCGAGATGCACTTCCTGGATAGCGTAAAGATCACGTGCAGCGAATGTAAAGGGAAAAGATATACTGCTGAAGTCCTTGAATACAAGTATAAAGGAAAGGACATCTCGGAAGTGCTTGAGATGACGGTCGATGATGCCTCTGAGTTCTTTGAGGAAAAGAAGATCTTGAGTAAACTTAAGGTACTGCAGGAAGTTGGCCTGGGATACATTACTCTAGGCCAGTCCCTTAGTTCGCTCTCGGGGGGAGAAGCACAGCGTATTAAGCTGGCGAGCGAACTGCACAAGAAAGGAAATATCTATGTCATGGACGAGCCGACGACAGGGCTCCATATGTCGGACATCGACAGGCTGCTAAAGATCATCAAGAAGCTCGTGGATAAAGGTAATACGGTCATCGTCATTGAGCACAATCTAGAAGTGATGAGGCATGCCGACTGGATAATAGACATGGGTCCCGAGGGAGGAAAAAGAGGCGGGGAGATAGTTGCAGAAGGTACGCCTGAAGATATCATTAAAGTGGAGAGTTCTTACACCGGGCAGTACCTGAAAAATGTTTTATAAAATATTTTCTTTTTTCCGTTTCTTTTTATTTTTAAATATTTGATAGAATAAACATCATTAACGGTTAATGTTGGCTTAGTAAACTTATTATTTTTATAAATATCTGATAATTATTGGCTCAAAAATAATATATACTATTAATCTTTAGCTTAATTTACTCTAATTTTGGGGGGTATATAAATAGATAGAAAACTAATGATAGGTGGGGCGTTAGTCGTCGCCCTGATAATAATCCTTATAGGAGCTTTTGCATTAAACGGTAATGTCGATGACGGCCAGACAGCCTCGCCGTCTGCCACTGTATCAGTGACTCCCGAGCCGACAGTTGAGCCGACCCCGGTACCGACCCCGGCGGCTACTCCGACACCTGAGCCGACAATAACGCCGACCCCGACCGCAAGCCCGACACCATTACCAATTCCGGGCATGCTTGGCGAGATAAGGCCGACTGACTTCGGATATGTGATAACCTGGCCGCCATCGGAAGGCTCTGAGGTTCACTGGACAACACCTGAACAGGTACAGGATGGTAAGTTCAACATAACAGTATTACTTCCGGAACTTGCAGATCAATATGAGACATCCCTGGTGGGAAGGCCTGCTATAAACTATCCTGTAGAGGGATGCCATGTAGTCATATCCAAAGATAATGGTATGGTTGACGAGGGATATACCGATGAGAACGGTAACTTTGTTTCGGATACCCTGTCTTATGGCACTTACCACATCGCATTGACATATGAGTGGGAGGAGACAAATATGTATGGCACAAGGTCGCCACCCGTATTTGTCTGTTATGATACTACGGAACTGAATGAGCCGGTAGAAAACAGGACATATGTACTGCATGAGCGCCCGATAGTAGAGTTTGAAGAAATCGACGAATATACCTGGTACATGCAAGAAGATGGGATCTCGTTAGAGATATTGTTAGTGCGCTATGGAAGCACCGACGGTGAATTGACCGTAGATATTAATTACTACACTGAAGACTTTACTCTCGGAGAGGACTTTACCTTTACTGACAGGGTAACTTTTGATAGTGGAGAGTTATTTGCCAGTTTAATGGTCGATATTGATCCGTATGAATATGAGGACGGCCAGAGGACCATTGAGTTCTATATCGTAGAATCGAATGATTATACAATAGGCTTTTATGACATGTTCACGGCTAATATCAAGAACCAACCTGTATAGGCCTGATCGACGATAAATGTATAAAAGAGTTATAAAATCTTTTATACATTTTATTTTTAAATATCAGGATATGTATGCATTTTTCTATAATATGTTAAATAAGCGGTTTTGTAAAATTTTATAATATAAAATCGAAAAGGCACATACATCATATTTGATAATCAATAGGCGCATAATAGGGATCTCTATTTTTTATTGCTGATCCTTAACCAATTTGGCTTATCAATTTTTAGCGATCCTTATATAACAAAGACCGATATTGATCAAGAGTGAATATGAAACTAAACGGCTAAACCATAGACAAATAATCTAATAAGTTAAGTTAAATTAATAATATTTATTTATATATCACGCACCATATTATTATGGGTAGAGTAGTATGAGGCGTATAGTGGTGATTTTAGTTTTAATGTTAATGGCATTTAGCCTTTGCACAACTCATGCATCGGCTTTAACATTCGAAAAAGCCCCATTCATAACGTTTGGATGCACGGGATTTATGGCACCATGCGCTTACACTGACCTGCTTGTCATAGAGTTCAATAATGATCTGATTTTACATGAATACAATGCAGGAACAGCCATATCATTCTCCGAAATAGAGACAAACAGCCCTTGTAACATACTGGTCATGCCTACGATAATCCAGGGCACCAGCGAGAATCTTGTCGGCACACATTCATATTTCTATTCCGACGTGTTCGTATAGCCCTGATACACATATCACTTGTTCAAGGCTAATATTCATAGCCGAAAGCCCGTACACCCATATTGATATTATTCCCGGCGATCTGCAACCCCACCAGCCTCATATACACCGTAGTCGACACGGCATCAGGAGGCTCGTAGATAAGGTCTGGCAAACGGTTCAGAGACCAGAGATACGGGGCATTGTTCGCGGTTATGTCCGCAGCCAGGAAATTCCTTTGAGTATATTGTACGTCGTCAGCCTTCAGGCCGGTATCGAGAGCAGCAATGCTTCCGTTGCCTATTCCCAGGTTCCCGATAACTTTAGTGCCGTTCCAGTTCACGATAGCATAACTGGCAGTGCCCGGTATCTTTGAATCGGCAGGAGCGAACTCCGACGCGTTCGTGTTGAGTATTTTCCAGATGTCTGCCCTTGCATTCGCATTTATTATAGCGGGGGATAAAGGTATACAGAGCACTGAGAAAACGATAAAATTGACTAAAAGTATATTGAACGCTATTTTCAATATATCTTTCATATTAGGTAGATTTGTCTGGCATTGTTTTATATTTAAATATAATAAATAGCACCTTGAATACCTATTTTCCATATAATCATTATTTAAGTTTGAGCGGTTTTTCCCCTGGCATTGACCTATTTAGACTTTAGATATATAGTTATTTTTTAAAAATATAATAAATAACAACAGTGTTACTTCGGGGAATGTATGACAGACCGATCAGGATATAAAACGGAATACAGTATTAGCGAGTGAATTGTCAGTACTATGGCTTATTTTCGACCATATTTGTTTTTAAGATAGTATAATACTGCAATGAACCCCAGAAAAATCGCAAATAACAGGATAGCGGTCAGATTCGTCCCGACGTCGAATGTAATGGCTTCCATCATCTTTAATTAGACCCCCATAAATTACTTATTAAAAACTTAATGTTCCAACCATTATAATAATAATGTTCAAGAAGAATTCAATATACGGATATTTCATAGTATTATTCAATAAGAAGATTTATTAAGGTCAAAGGCTACTATACAAAACACCTCAGTCTAAATGCGGGGATTGCCAAGCCAGGTCAAAGGCGTAGGGCTTAGGACCCTATCTCGAAGGAGTTCGTGCGTTCGAATCGCACTCCCCGCACTTCAAACCCAAATACTAAGACCTTATTTTATACCAAAATCTGCTTTTTTAATAGTTCAGTATACAAACTTTTTAATCAATACCCCTCTCAAGCCATTCAAAGCTGATAACCCAATGATCTTTGTTATCAATAGAAATCAAATACACCTATTTTACCATTTTTCAGAGTTCGAAATATTCTTCAAGATACCATTAGCAAAAAGATTATCTTGCCAAAATATTATAAATTCTTTCTTATGGAAGAATACGTGGATAAGCTTTTCCAGATCAAAGAGTTTCTCCAGAATAAGCATCCTGCGCGCTTGTCCATATCGGCCATATCAAGAGAAATGGGCATGAGAAGAAGCTCGGTCTCTAAATATCTGGACATACTCCAGCTGACCGGTGACGTGACAATGGTGCCTTTCGGGAAGTCTAAATTATTCACCATATCCCAGAGAGTCCCGTATAACGCGATTTTTGACATATCTCCGAGCGATATTATCATTCTGAACTCTCGAGGACACGTCGAGATGGTCAACAAAAAATTTGCCGCAGACTTCGAGATCGACCATGTGAATAAGATAATCGGACATAACATATGCGAACTCGGGCTAAAAGTCTTTTCGGACCCTGTGATACAAAAAAACATTCGCCGGCTTATCAGCGGAGAACTGTACATCAAGGAAATGCAGTATATAGAGGAAAAAACGAACCAGGTCTATTACTTAAAGTTCTTGCAGACCGTATCGAACCAGGGCGGCCAGCACGTGCTTATCAACGTGGATAATATCACTTCCCAGATACTAAAAGACGAGGCTTTCACGATCCTCGATAAAAGGCTGCGGACCATATTCGATGAGGTTCCCAGCGGGATCATGTTTTTCCGGGCGGATGGTACGATCTTGAACGCCAATCCCGCTTCCATGAGCCTTTTCGGTATAAAGAGGATCCAGGACCTGATCAGCATCAACATCTTTGATTTCATATGCACGAAGGACAAGATCATGGGACTGATCAAAGCAGGCAAGGTCGCTGAGATCGACATAGGATGTGACTTCGATGTATTGAAAAGTGTTAAAAAGATCCCGACGATCAAATCTGGTGTGTCTTATTTTGACGTCGTGTTCACTCCGATCACCACTCATGATAATGATCGCGACCAGAAAGAGTACGTGATCATGTTCAAGGACATCACGGCGGAAAAGATGGTCGAAAAGGAGCTGAGGTTCAAAGAGTCGCGGTACAGGTCGTTCTTCGACAATACCTGTAACGGCATGTTGATCATACAGCCGATCGAAAGAGGAGAGGACTATATAGTAAAGGACATCAATCATGCGACCGAGACCATTTTACGGATAAAAAAAGAGGATATCATTGGCAAAAGGATTTTCCGGGAATGGCCGGACCTGCTTGATTTCGGAGTGCGCGAGTCGTTGAAGCGTATAAATTTCACTGAACAGCCTGAGGTCTTATCCCCCCTGAAATATGTTATCGGGGAGAATGAGCCATGGTGCTCTCATTATGTCTTTAAGCTACCTTCGGGGGAGATCGCATCTTTCATGATCGACGTTACTGACGAGATGAAAGCGGAGTCGATATCAATAACGAAGGCATGCAATATATGACTGGAATTATAGATCTATTGAACGCCAATGAGACCCGGCCACATATTGTTACTTATATTGGCGTTCAATAGAAACGGAGTACTGAAAAGCCACTGATGAATTGCATAATCTTATGCTCATATCTATTTTCCTGCCGATAATCTAAACTGCCGCCAAATACTACGATTTTTCATATAAGCTTATAATTATTCCCTGTGGTATCCTTGATTAGCCATGGATATTTAATTCTTTGGCGTTCAATAATCCAAACGATTATATAAACACCATACATAAGCTATAAACAGGCAATAGCCTAAAGGTACGCGATAAAACACATTTAAAAGCGGGAAGATCAACAGTAATTCGATCCCGACAAACCGCCTCAATGCTGTAGAGAAAGAATGACGGTTGATACGATCCCAATGATGTTATTCGATACCTAATAGTAATAGATTTTGGTTATCGAATGATATCCGTCCACGAACAATGTAGCTTTATCGTGTTCATACGGAGGAAAAATTCTATGAAGACGAAAATCGGCTATTTCGCATCTGTGGAACAGTACAAGCCAATGGATGCGCTTAAACAATCGGTAAGAGCGGAGAACGTGGGTTTTGATTCTATATGGGTGGACGATCATTTCCATCCATGGTACCACACGGGCGCGGAAACAGCACATGCATGGACATGGATGGCCTCAACGCTGCAGGCAACGAAGAAGGTATTCATCTCTACATGCATCACCTGCCCCATCATCCGTTACAACCCTGCAATCGTAGCGCAGGCGTTCGCCACGATGAGGCAAATGTACCCTGGCAGGGTAGGAGTGGCAGTGGGTGCAGGCGAGGCTATGAACGAAGTCCCCGTAACTGGAGTATGGCCGTCTGTTCCTGAGAGGCAGGAAATGACCGTCGAAGCGATTGAGGTCATGCGAAAATTATGGGAGAGCAAAGAGCCCGTATCGTTCAAAGGGAAGTACTATAAGCTCGACAAGGCGTTCATGTACACCAAGCCTACGGATGAAGTACCCCTTTACTTTAGCGGAATGGGCCCGAAAGGCGCCAGGCTCGCCGGTAAATACGGCGACCACCTCATGACTGTCGCTGCCGACCCCAAGACACTAAAGAACGTGACAGTACCGAATTTCGTTGCAGGCGCGAAGGAAGCGGGTAAAGACCCGAGCAAGATGGAACGTGCGATGCTCCTCTGGTACTCGGTCGATCCGGACTATGAGAAGGCGATCGAAGGTCTGCGTTTCTGGGCAGGATGCCTGGTCCCGTCGATGTTCAAGTATCCGGTCTATGACTCAAAGGAAGTCGAGCTGCACGCGAACCTAGTCGGCCATGACATGATCAAGAACAACTACGTAGTTGCGACCGATGCCGAAGAACTGATCAAGCAGATAAATAAATTCAAGGATGCTGGAATCACGCACTTCTGCCTTGGGAACAGTAGCCCGAATGTAGATGCAGGGATAGACATATTCAAAGAAGTCATCCCGGCAGTAACAGAGTGAATAAGATCTTATTCACTCTTTTTTATTTTTATGTAATGAGGTGTGATAATGGGTCAGAAAAATGCCATAGAGTTATTTTCTAGCGGGAGTATTATCTTTCCGGGTAAATATGTAGATGCTGCAAAGTTGCCATGGTATGAACATCCGGCGTTCATGGGAGTTTTTTTAAAGGACCTTGTAACGGCGGCAGATACCAGAGGTGCTTTTAGCTGCCATATCGTAAAGATCAAAAAAGGATTTGACGTCGGAGAGCATTCCCATAATGCCGAATGGGAGTTCAACGAAACTCTCGAGGGCACCGGGTTCTTTGTCATCAACGGTAAAAAATATGCGTGCACGCCAGGCTTTTCATATGCAACTCCGCCAGGGATGACACATATCGTATCCGCACCCAATGAGGACGTCTATTTATTGGCAAAGTTTATCCCGGCGCTTAAATGAGCTTATAGATAATGCCAGGATATTCTCCTTATTTTTTAATAGGTAGTTTAATCGAGATATTTTTCATATAATAGGACCTATGGTTTCCTGCAGGATTTGCGACTAGTGCTCAATATTATCCGATTAATACCCGGTACTGTCATGTGCAGCGATTTCAGGAATTTGCATATCGCAGATCTAACAATATTAATATCGATCAGTAAATATCTTATTTTATCATCATAGAGCAAGACGACTGTAAAGAATTTAGGTTCATGTTCCAGCAGAAAAGTAAAAAACAACAATCAAATAATAATAATCGGTTCGTTTTGTTATTATATAAACCCATAAAAAGGAAGTTTTTTATCTATGAAGAAAGAGGGGATACCGGATTATGCAAAGTCGGGTGCGGAACCGCCCATGACCTGCCATAAGGAATTTAATTTATAGCAGCCAGGATACTCATAATTAATACCATGTTATCGAGGACTAAAAGCCGATCAGGTAGTATCAGGCCAGGTCAAAGGCGTAGGGCTTAGGACCCTGTCTCGAAGGAGTTCGTGCGTTCGAATCGCACTCCCCGCACCATACCAGAGCAGTTCAAAGCCATCATTTTTGAATTGACAATAAGTCTTCGATATTGTTTTCCATAAATTTATAAGAATCATAAACACCTTGATTATAAAATTCTGGTGCTAATTTTTCTATTATGAACTCTAAGATCAGACCTGCTGCCAGATCACCTATTTTTTCGTCTCTTTCCTTTAAAAAATAGTCCTTTATTACAGAGATCATATCGTCCCTTTTCTCTTTAGTTAATTCAATATTATTGTTATGTCTCATACAATACCTCCATTTTAAAAAATTGCATTTGCAATATTCAATGCATGAAGATGTTTAAATTTTACTTTACTAGCTGTACTTTAGGCGGACTTGCCGGCTAATTTTAAAATATTAATGCTTGTACCCCGCACTAAAATCCATTTTTTCGATAACTTTTTAATTTATTAGTATTAACAACTTGTAGAATTAATGATTGTAGAGCAGGGCAGACCATATGAACAATCAAAAAAAGCAGATCTTGATCATATTATTTTCAATCATAGTGACAGTCACATTATCATATACGCCGTTAATCGCTACTGGCGCTATCAGCACAGGAAATGAAAATGATCCACAAAATATTCTGCAAATAGACATCGATGATTTTTATGTTCTTGCTCTCTTTGAACTGCCTTCAATAACGCCTTCAACAATACCCGTACCGACAAATATCCCCGTACCAACTGCCTTACCGACCGAAATACCGGATGACTTTACGCTTCCGGAGGATATACCGTCTTTTGACAATGCCAGCATCGATATGACCATATCAGAGGACGGCCAGGGTCCCGTTAACATCACTGTCAATGGCATTTCTCTCAGCACCAACGGCAGCTTCTTAAAAGCCCCGCCGGGCGTGAACATCCAGGACCTGTTAAAAGAAGATATTTCGATGCCAATAAACTCCGCTAAAGGGAACACTGCAGGCAATATCTATATCGAGGCAGTGCCGCTGGATAACAATACGGCCAGTATCGTCTCGATAAGGCTGGAGGCTAACAGCACTGAAATGCTGGAAGGCCTGGAATACACGGCTCAAATAAACGCATTCCTTGACGACATACCTGCTAACGGTACTTTCGACATCGATTTCAACGAGCTTAACGGGCTTGAAGATATTTACCTCAATAACATAGCAAATCTGTTATACTTATTGCAACTGATGGGGATCGATCCTGATAATTTGACCATGTCGAGTATCGATACGGCACACTTTGATCCGGACCTGACGCCGGAAACATATAACAATGAGCTGCCGACGGACGATATTTTCTTAATGATGGACATATATGGCGATTATTTACTATCGCTTTATGGCGACACGATCCTTGAAGTGATCGCAGACGGCTATCCGGGCATATCGATGGCCAATATTACCCTTGAGCTCCCGAAGGACGGGAACTTTGACCCGCATAACACGTTTGCCGGCCTAAGGGTCCATGGAGATACCTACGAGGTATTAAGCGCATCCGTCGAAGGAGATATGGGCGATAAACTGAAGTTCAATATAAACTCGCCGAATGGCTTCTCAGAATTCGCCATAATTTCCATGAAGGAAAACATGGCTCATACGGCTTCAAATGAAAATATGAATATACCGCAAAGCATACCTGGTTTCGATGTTTTTATTTTCCTGGCGGCCATGATAACTACGGCTTATATCACATTAAGAAAAAGATGAGATATACACCATTTCTAATAAAAAAGTACAGTACTATAAAAAAGGAAAAACAGGTCATCTAGATTAATTTACTTCTTTGATTACCGCTTTACACGTATGGTTTTATACCCTGTTATTAACCCGCTCACAGCTCCGGCCAATTCCACAAGTTTACTTGTGTCGGCCTATAGATCCTTTAGCCTCTGCCTGAACTCCATCCTGTGCCTCTTTTCCTCGTCCAGGATGTGCTTTAATACGCCCACTACCTCAGCGTCATCGATGGCCGCTATCATGCCCTTGTACATCTCTATGGCCTCGGTCTCAAGGACGACCTGCCTCTCCAGCATCTCTTTCAGGCTGTCACCGCCGAATTCAAGCTCTTTATGGTCCATGCACGGCTTTCCGCCCCTCTTCACGATAAGGTCGGCCAGCCACCACATATGCCTCATCTCGTCCACTGATATGGACTCTGTCACTCTGCTGGGATCGCATTCCCTTATCACGAACGAGTTTCTCACGTAAACCATCGAGTTATATATCTCATGCATGAAAGCTTCGTTAAGCAAGCCTATAATACCCTCGTTGTCCATTTCCCAAAAACTCCCTAGTATAGGTATAATATGGGATAATGTATTAATTTTACCGGACTATAAATTTAAAAGATATTAAATATTAGTGAATACTATGGCGAAAAATATCAGATATAGTAACCCGCCGATAAACAGGACAGGTATATTTACCTCATTCCTGTAAGACTGCACATATAGCAGCACGGCGGAAAATATCGCGAACAATATACCGATCCCTTGAAATATCTGTTCGCTGGTCGAAAGATCAATATGCCACGATGTCAGCATAATACCGATCGTCACGACCACACAGCTCTGAAACACCATAGCTCCGAGAATATTTCCCAGCGCGAACGTATCTTTCCTTTCTCTTATCCATATCATGCTATTGAACATTTCGGGCAATTCCGTGGCCATCGGGCTGATCACTATTGCCATGACCAGCGGGGCGATGCCGAAATACTCAGAAATATCTTTTATATGATTTACAAAAAGATCTGCCGCTACTATGATAATACATAAAGATACTGCCACCTGGAAAAGAATTCCAGGCAAAGAGGGCTTTTCTGTCGGCATATCCGCTTTTACTTCAGGGTTCCTTTGTGAACGACCCCTCGCGGACAATTTTTTAAAGGCTTCGGCGATCCTAATGAAATACAATTCTTCTATTTCCTCCCCCTTTCCGGTGTTTTTCTCCCTTAACGCATATATGGAATATATGACATATGCCGATAATAACGAGATCGCGATAAATGGTTTTAGGCCGCTAAGCCCTAATGGCATCAATGCGGTCATGGCTGCGATAGAGTATGCGATTATGAAAAATTTGAGGCTGTGCCTTAAAGTACTTCCATTAATGTTTAACGAAAATGTGCCCCTCTTTTTATAGAATACGATCATGGACACTGCACATAAAAATAACGCCAGTGTCGATAGCGTGAAAGGGGATCCCAGGATCGCTCCTGTGCCTATCTCCTCGCCCAGATCGCCGCCTAAAAATAATATGGCGACCAGCGGTATCAATGTCTCGGGCAGGGACGTGCCGATGGCTGCCAGCACGCTGCCTATGGCGTCATCCGAGAGCCTAAAATGTTTACCGAGCCATTCAATACCGTTCGTGAAAAGCTCGCAACCGACGATGATGGCTATAAAGTTCAGGACGAAGATTGCCGCGTTCATCTAGTATTACAATTGGTATTGAATATTTAATAGTTTATTAGCTGATACTAAAATGTATAATATGAAGCAGTTATCATTAGTTTTTATTCCATCATGATCATATGAAACTATTTTTATTATGACACATCGATATGAAAGTTTTCTATGATCATATCGTCTTTTTTCCCTTTAGATATACAGCCTTAAACTTTTCACCCACTAATTCCAGCACTTCAACCCTGAACCCTGCCTCTTCAGCCATCTTCAAAACTTCTTCCGGGTCCAGCATCCTCTGGTAAGGCGGTTTACCTTTAAATTTCTTTATCATTTTTGTCCAGAACTGGAACTTTTCGAACACGCTCAGGCCATAATGAGTGTAGAACAGGATTATGAGCGCGCCGCCCGGCCGCAAGATACGATAGCTTTCATGTAAGGCTTTTTTAGGGTCGTGCACTATCTGCAGGATATTAGCCATCAGCACTGTATCAAAAGTGTTATCAGGAAAAGGTATGTTCTCACAATCCATTTTACGGAACTCTACGTTCTTTAGGTCCCATAAGTTCTCCTTCGCCCTTTCCAGCATATCGTCCGAGATATCGGTCGCGACCACATGCCCTGCGTTCTTCGCTATCGCCCTTGTGAAAAAGCCTGTTCCGCATCCAAGTTCAATAACGTTGCCGGGTTCTTCAAGCTCCAGCATCTTATTGAACATGTACATACGGGATCTCTGTCCTATGATGTCGTCTATCCCGGATTCGTAGTCATCCGCGATCCTGCTCCAGAAATCAACGCTCTTATCCTGCATCGGTACACCGGCCATAATCATATTTAGATATGAAGAGAAGAAATTGAGCGATAAATTTGGCGTGCCTATAATAAAATAATAAATGGTATAAACAGATGAAAAAGAAGGGTTTATATTGCCGATATTATCCAGAGGACAGCCATCCCCGCCATAATGGTCATGAACGCGTCACGGGTCTTCCATGCAACCACGATGGCAGTAAGACCTGCTATCATCCTTGCATTGTCAAGCGAAACGGACATCTCCCCGCTCATGATGAATAGTGAAGGGAACACTATAGCGGCGATAACGGCAGGCGGGACGTACTTTAAGCCTCTCTTGAACCATGCAGGCACGTTCAGCCGGTCCGAAAGCATGATAAAGGACATTCTCTCGGCCAGGGTAAAAAGCGCGACACATATGATTATTATCCATATATTGTCCATCACTCTTCCCTCCCGAATATTATCCCGAACACAACACCGCCGATAGCTCCGGCTACCAGTCCGAGGTTATAGGGAAGGCCGAATGCTGCGACCGCAATGATCCCTGCTGCCAGCGCCGCGCCGAGCGACATCTTATCACCGATAGAGGTGACAAGGAGCGCGATAAATACAAGAGGGATCGCAAAATCCAGCTGCAGGCCCGCCGGTATTATCGGCCCTGCAAAAATGCCTGCTATGCTGCATATCTGCCATGTGGCCCATAGCGTGAGCCCTGCTCCGAAAAAATACCAGTGCTTATACTGTGCTTCAGGATTTTTTGTATAGTGAGTGATAGATAAGGCATAAGGCTCGTCTGTGGTCAGGTATGACAGCAAGGATCTCCATGACCTCGAAAGTCCCTGAAAATATGGGGCCAGCGATGCGCTGTAGATCACGAAACGGAGGTTTACGATAACGGCCGTAGCTATGACGATTATCGCAGGAGTGTTCTGGCTGATAAGCTGCACGGCTACCATCTGTGACGCGCCCGCGAAAAAGAACAGGGACATGGCGATACTTTCAATGGGGTCTAATCCTGCCTCGGAGGCTGAGATGCCGTATATCAGCCCGAAAGGTATCACTCCCAGAATAATGGGAGAGAAGGCTTTTGCCCCGGATAAAAATGCTCGTTTTCGCGCCATTAAATTACTCCTGCCGTAGGTAGATGATAATATCAGTTTAGTCCCGGATCTATACAGCAAGTGCCATATCAATTAAGTCTAACTGAGTGGTCATAAAAAGGATAAATAAAATAAATAATTTTCGATTTCTTCGGGACTAAAAAAGAGGGGCTTAAGTTTTTTTGCCCGCTCTTCTCATCGTCCTCCATCTCTCTAATGCCATGAAGGGCTTTATGATCTTCGTCAGCAATTTTAGCGTCGGCTTCTCGAACTCTTTCGAAACATCGTTCAGGTACTGTGGTATCGGCAGATGCTGCGGACACGCCTTTACGCATTTTCCGCAATTTTTACATTGCGAAGCATACGCAGGCTTTTTCCCTTCCAGGATACCTCCAGCCTGCATAAGATAAATGAAATCCGGGTTCCCCATACTGAGCATACCCCGTTTTTCAGCCCCGTCCATCAGGTATTTATTATTGTACATCTCGAAGCATACCGGGATGTTCACGCCTGCCGGGCATGGCATACAATACCTGCAGCCGGTGCACCCTACCTTCATCAATTTTCTATAGGTATCCTCGACCTTCTTGACCAGGCCAAGTTCTTCAGGCGTCAGCGAGTTCGGATATGCCTCGCCCGCTATACGTATATTCTCCCGGATATGCTCCTCCTCGTTCATGCCCGAAAGCACGACAGTGACCTCGGGATGGTCCCATATCCAGCGAAGAGCCCATTCTGCTGGAGTCTTTTTTATACCGGCCTCGTTCCACACGGACTGTACAGCAGAGGGTATATTCTTGGCCAGCATGCCTCCCCTGAGAGGTTCCATTATGATCACGCCGAGCCCTTTTGAAGCGGCATATTTTAGCCCTTCGGTTCCGGCCTGGTTCTTTATGTCTAAAAAGTTATACTGTATCTGGCAGAAAGCCCAGTCGTACCCATCCACTATATTAATGAACTCGTCTTTCGAGCAGTGGGATGAAAATCCTGCGTTGATTATTCTGCCGTCTGCTTTTGCCTTATCAAGAAAATCTATAATACCGAGTTCACAAAGCTTTTTCCAGCTCGACCCTGCCACATTATGGATGAGATAGTAGTCGATATGGTCTGTCTTTAAATTGCTAAGCTGGACATCCAGGATCTTGTCCATGTCCTCCCGGGTCCTGACTATCCAGTGAGGCAGCTTCGTTGCGACCTTCACTTTTTCGCGATATCCGTCAGCAAGGGCCTTTCCGAGTAATGGCTCGCTGGCGCCCATGTGATACTGGAAGGCAGTATCAAGATAGTTAACACCGTTATCGACCGCGAACCTTATCTGTGCTATAGCCCTCTCCTCATCGATCTTCCCGCTCTTCTCCGGAAGCCTCATACATCCGAAGCCCAGAGCTGAAAGCTCGTCCCCCGTTTTCTTCATTTTACGGTACTGCATACATATTCCTCCATTAAACCGTCACGTTCCGATAAATCCTTTAGTATTGTGAAAAATTGACTGATCAGTCATAAACACATCAAAACATCATTTTTTTGAAATACCACCCCATATTAGCTCAAAAGACTCGTCGACCAGTTTATCGGCGTCCGCAGAGCCTGAAGAATCGAGTATAAGCCTTATCACGGATTTTCCCGCATGTGCGAGCATATTGACAGTCATTCTCATGTCAAGGTCTTTCAATATTCCGTTTTTCGTACCTTCCTGAAATATCTCAAAAAGGAAAAGATAATTCTTCATCGCCTCTTCCTGAGTGATCTTAGTGATATATGGCGATGAGCTGAACTGTTCGATAAAAAGGAACTCATCGGGACAACTTATCCCCCATCTTATCGAGTTTGCCCATGCCCGCTGAATCTTTTCCTTAATGGTATCCTCCCGGTTTATGCCTTCTGAGATGCTTTTTCCCCATTTCTCTTTGACATCGAAGTAGATATTGTTGATAAGCTCTTCTTTCGTAGGAAAGTATCTAAAAAGTGTCCCGGTGGCCACTCCTGCTTGCTCTGATATCATCGACGTGGGCGTACCGTGGAATCCCCTCTCGGTAAATAGCTTCAGAGCGGTCTTCATTATCACTTCTCGTTTCCCGGCTACGTCCCTGGTCATATAGATACCTTTTGGAGTGATTAATCAGTCACTTTTTACTTTATTTATACCACATATATTTATAGGTAATCGAACTCCCAGATAAGGGTTGACCGGATGACTTCATATGCAGCATAATGATAATTTATAATAAAATATGGATAATTCATAAGTATAAAATTAAAATATTCCATATATATCGACATAATAACAAAAATTTTAATAGGAAAAGCGTCATTCATAATTTAACATTTTGACCATATCAGCCGGATAATTAAAAAACGAGGAGTGCAATGCAGTACAAGTTTTCAGACCTCATTGACGTCCACAGGCTAAAAGAGTTACTAAATAAATTATATAATATCACAGGCATTCCGGCAGGGATAATTGATAACAACGGCAATGTTATCGTGGAGACTGAATGGCCGGACATCTGTGCAAAGTTCCATAGAGCGAATCCCCTGACTGCGGATCGCTGCCTTCAAAGCGACCTCGACATTATTTCAAATTTGATACAAGGAGAGTCCAGGGAACATAAATGTAAGAACGGGCTATGGGACATAGCGATACCGATAACCATATCAGGTGAGCGGATAGCCACGCTGTTCATCGGGCAATTTTTCTACGACGATGAGCCTATCGACTTAGACCGTTTCAGGTCCCAGGCGACCGAATCGGGATTTAATATCAATGAGTACATAGAGGCCATTCATAAAGCTCCCGTCCACTCCAGGAAAAAGATCGGGGAAGCCATCGAGTATTATGTCAGCCTTGTCAGCTTCATATGCGAGACCGGCTTAAGTAATCTCAAACATGTGGAGGCCGAGAAAAATATCAGGGATACCAATGAACGGTTTAAGATACTCCTGGAAAACTCATTAGAATGCATCGTTGTTGTCGATAAAACAGGGATAATGAGAGACATATCCCCATCGTTTGAAAGAGTCATGGGCTATGATAAAAATGAGCTCCGGGGAGAATCATGTTTTAAGTTTTTCAAGCCTGATGAATTATCACGCAATATTGAGCTCTTTAAAAAGCTTATGGAAACCCCCGGATGTGATGTAAGGTTAGAAACGAGTTTTAGGCATAATGATGGTACCTATCGTATTTTTGAGACAGTGGCCAGGAACTTAATAGACGTGTCTATGATAAACGGTATCGTTATAAATGCATATGATATTACAAATATAAAAAAGACAGAAGAAGCTCTTAAAATGACGGAGGAGACTTTCAGGGTCATTACGGAGAACATGAGAGACGTTATCAGCCTCCGGGACCGCGATGGAAAATACATCTACATAAGTCCCTCGGTAAAGACATTACTTGGATATGATCCTGAAGAGCTTATCGGCAAAGACCCGCATTATTTTGTGCATCCGGACGACATGGGGAGTGTTCCAAAGAATCATGTCGAGCATTTATTTAGCACAGGAAAAGAATTCACCATAACCTACAGGACCAGGAAAAAGTCCGGTGAATATGTGTGGTTTGAGACCATAATGCAGCCCATAATGGATGATAAGGGTGACATGGTCGGTTTACAAACTTCCTCGAGAGACATATCAGATAGAAAAAAAGCAGAGGAAGAGATAAAAAGGTCAAAACAGATCATGGAAAAGATCATTTCGAGCCTGAATGAAGGAATATTCATCATAGACCCGGAGAACAGGAAAATATTAGATGTAAATAAAAAAGGCGAAGATATATTCGGCTATTCCAGGGATGATCTCGTAGGTAATAATCTCCTGTTTTTAAATATGGATCATAAAAAGTATGAGCAACACAAGAAAAATTTCTTTGGAAGTAAAGATTTAATTGATTTTGAGACGCTGATGCAAAGAAAGAACGGGGAAATATTTCCTGCCGAGCATCTAATAAGGCCATTATACAACGATGAAGGAAAAATGGAGAGCGCGATAGTAGTTATCCGGGATATTACGGAGCGTAAAAAAGCTGAGGAATCCATAATTGAGAGCAAGGAAAAATTCAGGAACATATTTGCCTCGTCTCCGATAGGCATCGCGCTTTACAACGAGAACGGTGAGCTTATAGAGTGTAACGATGCCGGTAAAAAAATATTTGGCATAACGGATGTATCACAATTAGGCGGGCTCAGATCATTGTACGATGCGTTTACACCTGATGATTGTAAGAACAGGATATTTAGCGGACATATGGTGAAATATCAGGTGGACGTCGATATCAATAAGTTAAAATATCAAAATCCGGAGAATATCCCGGGAGCCAAAAACATAAAGATCGAAGTCACTGTCAAGCCTTTATTTATAAAGACCAGATCCATTCCCGACTATTATCTCGTCCTCGTCGAAGATATCACTCAAAGGATAATGGCCGAGGAAAAGATAAAGTCCTCATTACAGGAAAAAGAGCTACTTTTAAAAGAGGTCCATCACAGGGTCAAAAACAACATGCAGGTCATTTCGAGTATGCTCAATCTTCAGGCCAACTCGATCAATGATCCTGTGATAGATGAAATGTTCAAGGATAGCTGTAATCGTATAAGGTCGATGGCGCTCATCCATGAAAAACTATACATGTCCAGTAATTTGGCGCAGATAGACATGGCCGACTATCTTAGAAGCCTTACGACACACCTGATAAGGTCATCGGGTAAGGACCGTATCGACTTAACGATAAATACCGATAAGATATTCCTTGACATTGATACTGCCATACCATGTGGCCTGATCGTCAATGAGCTTATATCGAACTCCTTAAAACATGCGTTTACCGGTAATACGGGAGGGGCTATTAAAATCGACTTTTATAGATCAGGGGATAAGTCGATGGTCTTGTCCATTGAAGACAATGGAGCTGGCATTCCGGAAAGCATCGATTTCCGGAACACGATAACACTGGGACTGCAGCTTGTTAATTCCCTGGCAGAGCAACTGAGAGGCACTATTGAGCTTATCAAAAACCCCGGGACCAGGTTTATCATAAGGTTTGACGTGAAAGCCGAAAAATGAGGCTAGTGACATATCCACATGGCCTAATTAAATGATAATCCGTAAAATGCTTTCAATACCCTGATAGCATTTAATGTGACCCATTTACCGGGCTTGTTTTTCCTTTCTATGTTTACCAGGAAACGTCCGTTAAAAGTGTTTTCTAAAGACCATCTTCCATGCTCATCCTGCTTTGAGACGATAAGGTCTATCGCCTCTTGCATCCTTTCATCCTTATAGCCGAGCCCGGCCAGAATGCCGGATATTTCCAGGACGTCGGTATTCCACATTAGCGGGAACCCGAACCTGAGCCAGTCAGGCTTTGATATTTCTTTTATGTCGTGGCTTTTCTTAAAGATGTGATGCATCAATAGATATTCGGCAGCATTTTCAATAGTCTTATTTGCCGCCTTCGTCCTTTTATCTTCAGGGATCTCCGATAATGCCTTAAGAGATTTTATAACGCCCATATGGCAGGTATGCTTACCCCAGCAGATCTCGAACCGGTCATAAGGCCATCCCTCAGGGGGCCTGTTCTCGCCATCATCGAATCTCTGGTATTTAGTTATCCAGCCTATGCCACGCTTCACCCTGGAGTCGGACAGGTATCCGAAACGAATAAGCCCCCATACCATATTCCCTGTCAGGCAAGGCAGTATCCTGTCCCTGTCGCCTGCTCCGCTCTTACCGCTAATATATGAGAAGCCGCCGCTTTCCGGGTCCTGTGACCTGCTTAGAATGAACTCGCAAGCGTTTTTAATGCGCTCATCTTTGCCGTCAGCGCCCAATCCCGCTAAAACAATGAACTGCCATACGGTACCCTTATATTTTGACCGCATGTAAAAATCGCCGGGTACTCCCCAGTAGCCGCCTTTTTCTTGCTTTGATAGTATTTTGGGAATAACGCCGGTATCCATTATCCTTGCTTTTGCATCCCTGACTTCGGCATCCTTCTCCGGCCGGTCCAGGATGTCCCTGAGAGTAAAATATCTTACTGAAGGGTCATCCGCCTCAAGAAGCCACTCGACAGGGCTCTCGTTCAGGACTGCGCTCCAATGGCTCATCGATGACCGCCCCCTCAAATCTCAGCCCTTTACCGGGCCGGCCATGAAAGTTATCACGGCACGGGCTCCCCTGGACGGATTCCCCGGGATTCGGTCCTCGATCCAGATCCTTCCGCCTTCTTTGTTCACTATCCTTTTCACAAGATAAAGGCCTATGCCAGCACCCTTGTTCCTGAGAGAGTCTTTTCCGCGGCGGAATACTTCGGATTTAAGCTCGTCAGGTATGCCCGGGCCGTTATCGGCTATCTCAAGCCTCCTTGTCCCGGTCCGGTCTTTCAATATACGGATGTCTATGTCCACGGAAGGTAGTTTAGAGTGTTTTATACTATTATTAAGGACGTTGTAGATAGCTTCTTTGAATAGCGGGCTTACCATGACCTTAAGGTCTTCGTGAGGCGTGATCTTAAAACTGACCTTTTTATTGACCGAGATCGCAAAGTCCTCAGCCTCAGGTATGGCCTTCCTGATCGCTTCGTCAAGAGAAATCTTTTTGGCGCCTTCCGCCTGGGACATTATGTCCTTAATATTTTCTATCATCTCATTGTTTCTCTTTACTATGCGTAGTGCTTCCCGGATATAGCCCCTTGAGACGTCCATGCTCGCAGTGCCGGTCATTTCAAGGTATTTGCTTATCATCATATTATTATCAAGTGTCTTTAGCCCTATGATGTCCGCATACAGTCCGGCCTCATCCGCTGCTGTGGCCAGTTCATCTTCCTTCAGCCGAACGTTTAGAGATACGGCTACCTGATTACAAAGTGTCTGTAGCACTTCAAGGTCATCGGCCAAAAGCTCCCTGTTATGGAATACAGTGAGAGTGCCTACGAGCTTGTCATGGTCCAGCAAGGGCGTGACAACGATGAACTCTCCGCCAATTCTCTCGATGGCTTTTTTAGCGGTCGGTAAATATGCATAGTCCTGGATGGTCGTGACCATCTGTTTACGATGATAGGCGCTCCGTCCGGCCATTCCAAGAGAATCGGGTGCTATCGGCTGTACTCCTATCATGGATTTCAGCTTTTCTGTCCAGCCTTTGCTGGATACGACTTCCAGCTCGTCGCCCCGCGCGACGAAGCCCGCGATACCCATATATGCGTAAGTATCCTTAATAAGCCAGAGAACTTTCTCAAAAAATTCTTTTGTCGTTTTGGTCTGCGTGGAATATTTTGATATCTCGACCAGTGTCCTCATCAGGGTTACGTTCTGTAGAACGACAATATCGCCTATTTTTTCGCCCCGGATATTGTTCGTCGAAAAGCACTCCGCCTTAAAGTGCCTTCTTCTGCCCAGCTTATCCCGGTCCTCAAATACTGCTCCCGGCCTGCATAAAAGGTCCGGGCCGGGAAAAAGCTCAGTGAACGTAGAGCCGAGCACGGGTGATCTGTGGGAAAAGTAATCGATAAAAACAGAGTTAGCCCATATTATCGTTCCCGTTTGATCCAGTATGCACGTGCCCTCTCCAGGTGTTATTTCCATACATATAGACAGGTCATGTTATCCATATTAAATTTTTATATCGGCAGCATAGAAATTATAAAAATTTCAATGTTCAAAATGATCGGCCAGTTTAGATTTTCCGGGTCCGATTGAATATTTTTTATGATTATAAAAAGATCCACCTACAGGAAAATTTAAGATAACATGGCGCTTACACAATAATTACGATCAATTTTGGGGGATGGGGAGATATGGATATATTAAGCATATTAGGCACGGAAAGAGCTCGAAAAGTCCTTGGAGAGAGCCTGGTGCCGATAGCGGTCATAGTGCTTCTGGGACTATGGTCTTTTATCGTCATCCTGAGTACAGGCTTCCAGTGATATTAAGAGACTATATAATCAGGAGTTTTGCCTGAAAAGTATTTTAACTTAGTTAGCCCACAGTCTGATCGAGCCCATATGGAACGATTTTTTACGATACTTAGATATACGCCAGTAGCATTCGCATTGCTCGGCTTTTCACTCATGCTGGCAGAACGCTTCACAGAAGGAGCGCTCTCACTTATACTATCCGGAGTGCTGGGCGTGGCTATCATGAAGTCATATAAAAAGGAAAAATAGAGATCAGCCACGACTATTTGTTGAAAACGGTCATGCTGGACATCATCTTCTTGATACCGTCCATTGTGCTGCCTTCAGGGCCCGAAAGTATCCTTGCCTTATGCAGGATGGCCACTGTTATCAGCACTGTCACTCCGAAGACAGCTCCCGGGATGTTGGGGAATATCAGCGAAAGTGCCGCAACGAACAGGATAATTCGTTCTATCGTCTTCGTATGGGTGAACAGGTATCCGGATAATGCTGCCTGCAGACAGATTATACCAACGAACACGGTGGCAATATCGAACAGTGCTGAGCCTATCGACCACGGGTCGTTCCAGTCGATGCCGAGCAGCAGTATCGCCGGCGAGTATATGAACGCGAACGGCACGAAGAATTTATTCAGCGATATCTTAAAAGCCTCGATACCGGTCCAGAACTGGTTGGAGTTAGATATTCCGGACGCAGCGTAAGCAGCCAGTGCGACGGGCGGAGTGATATCCGCGACCACACCATAGTAAAGGACGAACATGTGGACTGCCAGCACAGGTATGATAGACCCGTCAGGAAGGCTCATACCAAGTATGGCCGGGGCTGCCATCGTGACCAGGACGATATAGGTCGCGGTCGTCGGAAGGCCCATTCCAAGTATGATGCATGCGATAACCGTAAGGATAAGGGCTATGAAAAGCACTCCGCCGGAGATCGAACCTACCAGGGCCGCTATTTTAAGGCCGAGCCCGGTCAGCGTAGCGATGCCCGATATGATCCCCGCGCTGCCGCATGCGAGTGCGACGCCTAAAGAGCTCTTTGTACCGTCTTCAAGCGCACCTTTGAAATCTTTCAGGTACATGCCTTCGACGATGAGGTCTTTACGTACGAAGTTAACCGCAAGGACAAAAAGTATTGTCACCAGGGAGCCATAGAATATGGCATCCATGTTCGAGGCGTTTATGGCCGCCCTTGATAGTAAGTATACGACAGGGAACGGTATTATAAATGCGGACACATCAATGTAGCGCCTCTCTTTTAACAGCCTCCACAGGTCAGGGATATAGCTGCATAATATAACAGCGAGCAGGCTGAAGAAGGCTGAATACATTATTGTGAGCTTAACGAAGAGTAATAGGACCAATAGTAATATGACAGGGATGCACATGTATCCCCTGGTCCTCATGAGTTCCCGGACGTCAGGAAGCTCGGACTTAGGCACTGACTTCAGCCCGGCTTTGCCTGCCTCAAGGTGGGCCATGATCCAGAGCCCGAAGAAGAACGCGAATGCTGGTATCGCGGCTGAAACGATAATATTGTTATATCCTATCCCGGTGAACTCGACCATTATGAAAGCCGCGGCCCCCATGACTGGAGGCATGATCTGGCCTCCGGTCGAGGATGCTGCTTCCATTCCCCCGGCAAATTCTTTCCTGTAACCGGCCTTTTTCATCAAAGGTATCGTAAATACTCCGGTGGTTACTGTATTGGCTATCGAGCTGCCGTTTATCATGCCTAAAAATCCTGATGCCAGGATGGCGGTCTTGGCAGGGCCTCCTTTCCGGTAGCCGGTAAGGCCGTATGCAAGATTTATGAAAAACTCTCCTGCACCGGAGTGTTTCAAGAACGCTCCGAACAGTATGAAAACTATGACATAAGTCGCTGATATGTAGAGCGGTACGCCGAACACGCCCTGGTCGGTATACCATATGTGAGAGATGATCCTTTCAAAGCTATATCCCCTATGGGCGAAAATACCTGGAAGGTAAGGACCTACGTACGCGTATAGAAGGAAAAGGCCCGATAATATGCTCAGTGCTACGCCCACGGTACGCCTCGTGGCCTCAAGGACGAGCAATATGCCTATCGCTCCGACAAGCAGGTCCAGGTCGGTCTCGATGCCGGCCCTCATGATGATGTTATCGTAGTCATAGATCCAGTAAAGACATACAAATGCGCTCAGGGCAGCGAACGCCAGGTCATATACAGGGATCCGGTCCATTGACCGTTTTCCGCTGAGGACTTTCTTCGATATCGGGTAAATAGAGAACGCGAGCACGAGCATGAACATCAGGTGCATCGAAAGATGAAGCTGATATTTTGGCATATGCCACGCCGCGTATAAATGATAAAGAGAAGATATTATCGCGAAAGCAGAAACTACCAGTAAAGCCCATTCTCCAAGGCTACGGAAATTAGAGTATTTCGCTTCCAGCTCGTCTATCTCCGAATAATCCAGCTTGGCTTCTTGATCGCTCATATTATCTAAAAACCCCTGTAACTTGTAGGATCAGCCAGATATACATCATTGTTATGCTATATCATATCAATTGAAGTTGTATACGGGCAAACGATGGAAATTATTAGTAAAAAGTAACCAATAGCATATAAATCTTTTGTAAAACGAAAATAGCCGCTAATAATCAAATCAAATGCTTGAAAGCAAGGATTTAAGAGCGTAATTTTGCTCAATAGTTAAAATAAATTGTTTTCCTTCCGGAATAAGTGAATATATGGGATATTTATTTTCATGAATAATAATATAATGCTTTGGTATATCGCCAGTCATATAGCTGATACTGTCAAACGTTTTATTGATATTGTCTATTAAAAAATAGCCGTTCCCATCATACGTGACATTGAACGTATCGTCGGAAGGTAATCCCGCCCCCATCGAGCCATATATTGTCCGGGTCAAGAGTAACTTACGATCCCGCCCAACCTCAAAGTACTCGATATCAGGCACCTTTTCTACCGAATGAGTAAACCCGACCAGGATGACATCGCCGGGCTTTACAGGCTCGTAAAGGATAACGCTACCATCTTTTTCTTTTACGACCGCGACCATGCCGGTAGGCAGGAAAGAAACAAGTAAAGCTGATAGCACCAGCATTAAAAAAATATGTTTTTTAAACATAAAAAAGAGGAAAAGGCATTATGCCTTTATCCCTTTCTCATCAAAGTACTTCTGTGCTCCCGGGTGGAGTGGTATGGACATTCCCTTGAGTGCCGTCTCGGTCGTGATCTTTGAAGCCATCGCATGGGCGTTCTTTAACGGCGCGTTCGGGTCGTACATAGCCTTCAGCAGGTTGTATACGTCATCAGCGGGTATATCCTTGTTCGCGATGAGCATTGCCATAACGCTTACGGTCTCGATGTCCTCGTTAAGGTTGTTGTAAGTGCCTGCTTTGAGGGTCTCGGTCGCGTAGAACGGGGACTCTGCCATAAGCTTGTCCCTTGCTTCGCCGCTTATTGGTACGATGTATATGTCATGGGTGGTCGCAAGCTCGGATATGGCTGCCGTCGGGGCACCGCCAGTCCAGAATGCTGCGTCTGCCTGTCCGTTCTTTAAGAGCTCGGCTGCCTGTGAAAGCTTGGAGTTGTCCACGACTATGTCATCCTTTGTAAGGCCGTATGCAGCGAGGATCTCCAGCGCGTTGAACTCGGAGCCGCTTCCCTTGTCACCAACGACGACTCTCTTACCTTTCAGGTCACCTATGCTCTTTATGCCGGAGTCCTTGAGGACTATGACCTGGATGGTCTCCGGGTACAGACATGCGACACCCTGGAGATTCTCGAGCTTGCCGGCGGCAAAGTCTCTCTGCCCATTGATAGCAGAGTATGCGACATCGTTCTGCACTGTGGCAAAGTCAGCTTCCTTGTCATTGACGAGCCTGCAGTTCGCGACTGAAGCACCGGTAGATTCCACACTCAGGATGAAACCGAGGCTTGCGTTGTTAACGGTCTGTGCGATACCTCCGCCTATGGGGTAGTATGTTCCCGCAGTTCCGCCGGTGGCAATGGTGTATTGCTTCGTTTCCGTTTCCGGCTGGGTGCAGCCTAAAGCGCACATCGACACTAACAGCATCGATATGACTAATAAAATCTTCATAGATCTATCGATCTTAAACATTGTAACCCTCCCTGAACGATCTTACAAGCTATTTAATAAGTGCTTGAAATGATGTTCGTTGATGTACAACGTATGTACTTACTTGATATAAAATTTTGTATACGATGTTATATGGTAGCACTCGTCAGAAGAAAACACGACAATACAGCCCTTTAAAATAACGGGCGGATGGATATACGAATGAATATTTTATATGGCAATATACAAAATTTGAATAAAAGGTTAAAATCATCGGCTTATTTTTCATGCAGGGCCGTCATACTGACATACAAGGCCCTTGTATACCTAAAGACTATAATGTAAAAAAAGTTTTTTTGCTAAGACAGTATGTGTCGTACTGACACGGAAATGAAAATATTCTTTTCTACCACCTATGGTCTTCCGAATAAAGTTTTATATAACTTGAGAATATCTTGAAATCCGTATGTTCGAGTTATTGGCGGCAGGCTTTATTATCGGGCTGACACATGCTGTACCTCCCGGCCCTATAACCTTCGAGGTGTTAAGGCGGGGTGTCATAGAAGGGTTCTTTTCATCATTAAAAGCGAACATGGGAGCTGTCGCCGCAGACGCAATATACTTCACCCTTATAGTCATCGGCATAGTACAGCTGATAAATAACCCGACTGGAAAGCTCTTTATGTGGGTTTCGGGCTGTGCTTTACTGCTATTCCTGGGTATCAGGGGAATATACAGAGTCCTGGCTGGAAAAGGCAACTATAAGGTCGAGATCAGGAATGGCAACGGAAAAGGGAAAGGCAACGGAGAGATGTCCTCGTTCATATCGGGGTTCTCGATATGTATAACAAGCCCGTTCGCGCTGATATGGTGGACAGGAGTATTTGCCAGTTCTCTTGCCGCTGATCTTTTTAGTACAGGACTTCTAGAGCTTATATCGATGTTCACAGGAATAGCCGGAGCATGCCTGATATGGTATGCGATTGTCGGCATGGTCGGCTCCGCGAGCAGGAAGTTCATGGATGAAAAGGCTATGAAGATCATGTCACTGCTTTGTGCGCTGATGATGATAGTATTCGCTGCGCTGCTATTCTACCGCGGATATGGCACGTTCATATAAGACCGGAACAGTAGCGGGGCATAAGGCAATTAATTCTTTTTTAGGCGCAATTTATCATATTGTGCATGCCGATAAGTACCGGCATGTCATTATTGATTCGCCAAAAGGAATGCGGATTTCCTAAGTAGTTCGGGATATCCCAGGGCTAAGTCGTTTTAACTCTTGACAATCTTTTTAGTAGTACATCACGAATGCCTGAACCATGAGATCCAGAGAACTGCTCATAGCATGTTTAAGCCTGATAATATGCAGTATCCTGATATTACCCGGATCAACCTATGTGGGTGTCCCGGAGAATATTGCGATGATGCTATCCTCAATGGCACTTCTTGCAGGCATTGCTTCAGCCATAAAGACCATAGACGCGGATCTAAAACACGAAAAAGAACGTAAGAACGTCCATCCGGATAAAAAATGATCGGATGTTCGCAGGATAACGTAAAAGATGATACAAAAATGATAGGTGACATCGAGTCTTACGCGATGTCCCTGGAGGTATCGATATAGATGCGGTCGCTTACCTTGAACTTGATATAATCAGTGATCGGTGTAAGCCCGCGTATCTTTGGTATGGAGAGCTTATTGACTATCTTATCGCCTTTACGCTCCATTTCGACGTCGAACACGACATCGCAATTGCTCTGCAACAGGCTTTCTATCCGATCGTTATGAACGCCTTTTAGCAGCAGAAGGTAACAGGTACTGTTACTCTGGCCTATAAGGTCATAGATCTTATCCATAAGCCTCTTGATAAAGTTAAAATCGATGCCCAGTTCAATAAAGAACGTGAAATGGTCAAAGATTAACGTATAGCCGTTCTGGCCGCTTCCGTAGATATAGTCTAGCTTCCCGTCGATGAACTCGATCACTTTCCTGGCAGCATCGGAGCTATCGGTTGCTGTAAGCAATATATTGTTATAATACTCATCATGCAGGTCGATAAATTCGAGGTTTTCCGCGGAGAAATTCAGCTCATCCAGGTTCCTGGTTATGATCCGTGGGCTCTTTTCGGTCGTCACGTAAAAGGTCTTACGCGGTGTCGTAAGCTCATAAAGGAATACGTCAGGCATCGACTTCGGGTCGGCACCAAAATAAACAAGAGAGCCTTTCGGTATACCACCGTTAAGGCTCCTGTCCAGTATGTCTATGCCCGTGGCAAGCTTATTACCGAACAGATCATGGCTATCTACGCCTGTGCCTTCTGTATCAAAATTGTTATGCTCATTCATCAATTCTTCAGCCATGGTTATTCTCTTCGCATGTGTAAGTCTTTTTCTCTTTTTCCACCATGGTCAGATAAAAATGGTGAACATCACATAGGCAATAACGGTCATGATTATCGCGTATTTAAGGCCTGACATCCATTTACCTTCACCCATCTGGCCTGCAAGCATTCCCGCACACAGCCCTTGAATGATGGCCGCATGGAAGAAAAGCCTCACATAATCTTCCGGATTGAACTGTTGTATGAAGGTAGCTCCTGCGGTCGCTGCGGATGAGCTGGCAGCGCTGTTATCAGCGGCTGATGCCATGACCGGGATAAAGCTGGACGTAAGCGTGTAGACACAATAGATGAACACGCAGAACGAGATGAATATGATCACCACATAGATAAGCATCCCGTCAAAACGCTCCCTCCTTATCTGTTCGCCTATTTTCGCGTCATTGGCAGCAACGTTAAGCACATCTTTGATGTCTCCGCTGGATTCGCTGGCCTTTGTGATAAGGGTCATGACCCTGGTCGACATGCTCGTCTTTAGCGAGTTCGCGAATCTCTTCATGGCAGTATTGACATCTGTGCCCCATTGCATATCACGCCATACCTTTTTAACTTCTGAGCTCAATGTGCCGAAGTTCGAGTTCGAAATAAGGTTAAGGGACTGCGTCAGCGTCATACCTGTCTCGTTCGTCGATGCAAGCTTTTTAAGGAAGTCCGGCATTTCACTGGCGATCCTCTTCGCACGCCTTTCTTTTCGTTCATAGAATAACGAGAGCGGTGTTATCACCAGTAATATGAAGAATATGAGGAAATCGTCAAAATACCCGATGATAGGTCCATATAATACCAGCGGGTCTCCGGGATCTTTCATCAATCCGTTGCCGATCTTTGTCTGCATGCTCGATACCTGCTGGAACGCATCCGTCATGTTCGAGAATGTCAGCAGTATCAGGACAGATATGATTATTAAAGCCACAGGAACGCTGATCAATAGCGATAACGTCGGGTCGTTCTTTATCGGGCCCAGAGGGTTTGACGTGAATTCCTTGAACTTAAGCTTTTTCTTTGATTCCCTAAGATCCTGTATCAGCTTTTGCTGCTGCTTCTCGGTTACCCCTGATTCCTCTATGGGCACACTATCATAAGAATTTATTATGGGTATCTCGAACTTTTTAGGGGACTCGTCGTCCGTCGGCGTTAGCATACTGATAAGGACGACGAACATTACCGAACCGATGGGCAGCACGGCATATACGATAGCATACAGGATGACAGGGCTGCCTCCGTTCATGATGGTCATGACAGAGGACATGATTATAATGAATAACGGTCCTGCGACGAACGCAGTCACGTACGACTCTGCGATAAGTCCGAGGATCTCAAGGAATGACTTCTGGTCCTGCATGACACGCTGTAGGTACTGGTCGGTCTTACCCTGAAGATATACAGTAGCGTCTCCACCACTGTCTATGACAGATAATAGATTCGACAGCAGGTCCTGAAGCATATCTGAAGGAGTCTGGCCTATACAGTTAAGTATCGCCGTACGAAGGTCGCTGCCGAAGTAGTCCATGTCCCTTATGATCAGGCCGACCTCTTTGGAAACTTCCCCGTAGGTGTTCTCAGCTTCCTGAAGGGACCTGAGAATGCTGATGACGTCCATGCCGCCTTTGGATAATGCGTACATGAACGTGACCGCGTACGGTAAGGATTTATTTATCTTGGTCTTACGCTCGCTCGCGTTGAACGAGGGGATGAGCATTACGATGGAATAGGTCACGAAATAGCCTATAAGCGACATCAAGGCCATGCCAAATATTATGACAATGATGTCCGTAAATGGCGTAAGGAACGCTAAAGTATCCGGAAGGTGGATATTAGTAAAATTGCCCTGCGCATCTACCATCCTGAGCACCAGGAAGGCAAGCAAGACGCCTACTATCGCCCCGATGAACCCGATTATGATTGAGACGAGGTAAGCCATCGACACATATACCTCATACGATTGAGACATACGTGCCTGCCTGAGCTGTTTTTGAAGGTTATAGAACTTCTCCTTACGCTTTTTTACTTCCCCGCCAAATATAGTGTGTGCGATGGTGCTTATCTGGTCCATAGTTTCAGTCCCTTATGCCAAGCTTTTCAAGAACTCTGTCCGGCCTTACGCTGTATGCCTGAATGATAGCGCTGACCTGCTTGAAGTCACGTATATTGTTCTTGACCATATACTCCAGCACGCGCTGCCTTCGTAACACTTCGGTGCTCAGGTCTTTTCTGGACCATGCCCTTCTTTGTGCGATCTCCGCGAGCATCCTGGACTCTCCGACCCTGTCGAACCTGTCCGTCCCGGAGTTCCATACATAAATATCGTTGGTCCGTATGTTCCTCGTATTCGGGTCGATGTCGTGGATCTCCACAAGCTTCATGTTACGCCTGACACGCTTGTTCCTGAGATATGTCTGCGACTGAATGCTGATGATATTGAGCGCCGTGATCATGGTACGGGGTACGCTTATGGGCGGGTTCTCAAGACGGTGGATGGCCGATTCTACCGAGTCGGCGTGCATTGTCGAGAACGTGGTGTGGCCCGTGGACATCGCCTGGAATAATGTAAGCGCTTCCTTACCTCTGACCTCACCCACGAGCAGGTATTCGGGACGCTGTCTCAAAGCTGCTTTAAGCAGCGCGAACATCTCTATCGCGCCTTTGCCGTCCGCAGTGAATGAATCCCTGGTAAGTCCCGGGATCCAGTTCTGGTGAGGCAGTTTTAGCTCTCTTGTATCTTCGAGAGAGATGACCTTTGCCTTAGGCGGTATGAACAACGCTACCGCGTTAAGGGACGACGTCTTACCCGAAGCCGTTCCTCCAGAGAATATCAGGCTCTTGTTATTCTCTATACATATCCACATATAGGCCATGGTCTCCGACGAGAACGTGTTCCACGCGATAAGGTCGATCGGCGTTATGGGTATATCCTTGAACTTACGGATGGTGAACGTGCTTCCCCTGGTCGTGATCTCCTTACCCAGGGTCATCTGGATACGGGAACCGTCCGGCATCGTCGCATCCACCATCGGCTCAGCGATGGAAATATGCTTTCCGCAGCGCTGGGCTAATTTTATGACAAATGAGTCAAGCTGTTTTTCCGAGAACGTGATGTTCGTCATGATGTTCTCGTAGTTCTTATGATAAAGGAATACCGGTGTATCAAACCCGTTGTTGGAGATATCCTCTATGAAGTTATCGTGCATTATGGCATTGATCTTGCCGAACTCCAGATAATCTCTCTGGATATAATAAAGGATCTTATGATATGATTTAGTGTCGATCTTGCCGATATAGTCGTTGATGACCTCTGTGGTCTTTAGTTTCAACAGTTCCTTCTTATCGGTCTTTGTGTCGAGGTCCTCAAGCACTAGAACGTCCTGCAGACGCTCGTAGACTTCTTCAAGCAGCTCTTTTTCAAATACAGTTAATGATGGTTCGACTACATAATAGAGATAATTGTTTGTCTGCTCGTTGTAAAGGATGACTATGAAGGAGTACGGTTCGATGACCCAGTAGCGTTCGATCTCCTCATATCCGGCGACTCCCGGAAATACAGACATAGGCCCGTGTTTATCCGGATTGTACGGCTCGAACTCTATTGTCTTTTTAATTTTCTTCTTGTCCTTTACTTTCGAAATGCCTGTCTGCGCATCGATGGCAGTCTCTTTCTGTTCAGTCGAGGTGCCCTTGTTAAGCAGTGCATTGAACTCGTTAATAATATCTTCTTCCGACTTTGACGAAGATGAGGGTGATACGATAGACTCTCCCGGAACCTCTGTGGAGTGAGATAAAGTACCTTTCAGCCCGATGTCTTTAATAAAGCTCTCTGTGGCCGTGGTAGTTTCCTGCTGCGCGGCCTCGAACATAGCTGTCTTTTTGAAAATACTTTTAAGCGCTTCAGGCTCGTCGTTTACCGAGACCGGAGTCTCTGCGGCTGGGCTGTCAATATCTGATACTACTTTCTCAGTATCATCCTTATCAAGTTTTTCAGGGCCCTGTCCCGGACTTTTTTTAGCGCCGTCTACTGAATCCCCGACCGACGTTGTGATGGGCTCTGTCGCTACCTGCGATCTCTGTTCATTTTCTTTCTCTGTCTGCTTTTTCTTAAGAAGCCCATAAAAATTTTTTCGATCTTCGTCGTGGAGGTTGATATTCAGGTCATTATTTTCCGATTCCGTCACGTTTACCTCTCCCATTAAGGCTTACCAGTGTGTTCATCAACAAGCCGAGTTGGATTACGAACGCCCAGTCGCCCCCACGCGTTAAATTAGAATCGTCTGGACAGCCCACAATTAAGCAGGCATCGTAACTTTATCTATCTAAAACTTTTGAATATATAAACTTACTGCCGATTACTACAAAATTTGTTTTTATTTTATTGATTAATGTATATTTTAAAATAAAGAAAAAAAGATTAAAAAATTATGCTATTATATACCACCTATCATCCAGCAATGCCAGTTTAAAGTAGCCTTCGATATTATAGACCTTAATAGGATACCTCTCGTATTGAGAACTGCTCCAGTGAACGGTTGCGATAGTGGTACCGCTAATATCGGACATGGTAACCTCGTCGACGTACACATACTGTACGTGCATCTTTTCACCTTTCTCTCCATAGGTATTTGCCATGTTCATGCTCAGCTGATCTCTGCCGGCCTTATCGAGAGGCACGTATTTTCCGCCGCTGTCAGACATCACGACCAGGTCGGCCGCCTTTTTAAAGTCTCCGGCGTCAAGGTCATCAAAGTAGCTTTGAACGGCCCTTTCGGGGGAACTGTTAATATCGTCAGGACCGTAAACGCTTTGTAGCTCATAGACCTCTGAGCCCTGAGCGCTGTCGACCTCATACTTTACCGGGACAGGGCATGACGGGTGCATGATATAGAATACGTTGACAGTGTACTCCTTATCCCCGTATCTCATCGTCTTTGAAGCGCCATACATCGAGCAGTCCTTGAAAGAACCGGCTGGAGTGGTGACATCTACGTTCTGGATGAACCTATATTCTGCTTCCAGGGTGTTCCATGCCGTATCCATGACCGTCAGGTTGAACGGAACGCTTATCTCGTCGATCTTCATTAGATTTTTACGGACGTCGGAGATAACCATCTTATTCGTCATGGTGCGCGGTTTATTCAGCCAAATGTCAGTTCTCGAAGAGCCGTTCTCGATAAGCTCTATAGTGCTCAGGCGGTCTCCGTCCGTCTCATGCATGCCGGTCAGTACCATAAGAGGCTTTTGCGTGATGTCTCCGCTTTCGTTGACCGTAAGGGTATATCTTGCCATGCTGAAACCGGAAGGTTCAAATACGTCCTTTCCGTAGAGCACTTCTCCAAGTTTTTTCTCGCCAGCGCAGCCAGATACTGATAATATTGCCGCTAAGACAATAACTGTTAAAATGATCTCGATCCTTTTTACCATTTTTACCACGACCATGATCAATCCTGAACAGTATTCCCGAGCAGCCTGGCGACCGCATATGCAGGGAATACTTTAGATATCTCATCCCCGTACTCCGCAGATAGCATCGTGAACGGGATATGCATTCCAAGAAGCGCATCCTTTGCGATGAATGACCCCTGGCCACAAATTATGGCCTTATTGAGCCCGTGGAGCTTTACAAGTTCATCGACCGCTTCTTTTAGCGTATCGACCTGATACGTATGGACCTGTCGTGCGATATCCATCACATCACCCATATCAAGCTCTTCAAGGTCACAGCACACCACCCTTGCGAGCCTCAATGCAGCGCCTTTGCTATCCTTGCTTCCGCAGTCGGGAGTGTCGCAGGTATACTCTTCCGGAGTTATGCGCTCCAGTAAAAGATATGCGTCGCCGGTTATAGCAAAAAGCTCGGAGGACGTTCTTACGTCCATATCCTTTATATTGACACGCTGCAGCAATGCCGCTATGTTGGTCCTCAGGGCTCCTGCGTAGATAAGCTCGTTATGCGCCAGCCGCTGGAAATCTGTCATACCTGCCGCTGGCAGGCTGCCTACAACAGGGATGATGTCCGTAGTAGTACTTCCGATGTCTATGAAAAGAATGTCTTTATGGACCATACCGACATATCTGGCTGACGCCACCCAGTTCGCGGCCGAGAATAGCTTATGGTCCGGCGTATCCCGGTAAAACTTACCGTCACTGCCATAAAAGACCGCGTTCTTGAATACTTTTTTTACTACGCTTGAAATATGTTCTATGCCTTCTTTTTTCGTAGGATAGCAATCTGCAAGCTCTCCGGTTATTGCCACGCCAACGGCATCGATGTCCCCGGCAGCTTCCTTTATCGATCGCAGCGTGCCTTCAAGGTCTGCTTCCTTCCAGAGCGGAAGGTATTTAGACATGGTGAATTTTCCATCAGAAGACGCTGCCTTTGTGTTCGCTCCGCCAATATCAATTCCAAGTATCATCGTAAATTCTCCAGGTCACGTTTTGTGAACGAGCAGTGCCCCGTCACGTTTACTTTTTTAGGCAATATCCCGAATCGCGCCCTGAGTATCAGATCCGCGATATTCTCATCCATCACCCGGGATATGCAAAGCACGGCAGTCGTAGGCCTCGGGTTGACATCGACGACATATGGCTTATCGCCGTAGACGATATCGACGCCAAAAAGCCCCCGGCAGCCCAGCATATGGCCGGCTTTCATCGCTATACTGAATATTTCATCTTTTCCGGGATGAGCATAAGGGGTCTCGTTCCCGTTATATTCGATAGTATCTTTAAAATCTATGAATTGCCGGTTCAGGGTTAGCGGTAGCATCGTGCTTCCGCCAATGAGAGAAACGCTCATATGGTCGCCTTCAATGTATTCCGTCGATATGCAACCTTCCTTTTCCGACGGACTCTCCGATAGGTATACGCCTTCTGATGCGCACCCATATCTTGGCTTTACCACACACTTAACGCCTTCCTCCCTGACTATTCGTGGCGCGGGTATCCCGTTATGGATAAGTGTCTCCGTAGTCTCCAGCTTATCCGCGCATAATCTTATGACAGACGAAGGGCATCCAAGATTTATGCAGTTCTCTTCAATTACCTTAGTGTATCCCTCGAGTATGTCGTCCGGGGCTATCACAAGGCCGCAGTCACATTCCCGGGACTGCCTTTCAAGATCGTCCTCAAAATCGTCCGGTATGAGAACGCTGCATCCTGCCTTCTCAAATGAGCTTTTAAGCGTGTTCAGCATTGCACGGCCTTCTTTTTGGATGGCCCCCTCCATGCCCGTGCAAACCGAATACTCCGCCAGTAATATTTTCATAATGACCTCAGATTAGATGGCTATCAGGTATAATAGATTTTGGGTTAAGGAATATAATAAAATAAGGGACCGTTTTGTCCGCTTGCTTCCGATAAACTTAATAGTACCGTATGCCGCGGTTTATTTTTTCTGCCGTCAGGTACGCATCGTACATGGCATATACCCATAATCCCAGAAATATGAAGATGCCAATGCATACGGATGTCAAAAGCCATGCCATGAGCGTGCCTATCACAAAAAGTATCCCGCGGTTAGTATCTCCGTTATAGATCTGGCCAAGTCCGGGCAATAAGAAAGACAGGACAAGGGCAAGTATAGGCTCCCTTCTACTTGTCGGCGCACAGGACGCCTTAGCCATCAAGCTCGCACAGTTTTTACAGGTAAACCTGTTACCTACCAGGACGTTACATTCTCCGCAAATCGGCCTGCCGCATCTGGAACACGTCCCGATGGCGCCTCTTTCGGGGTGGTTGATACATCGCATGCTATATCCCCTCTAAAAGATATGCTGCTATTTCATAAAATCAGCTAATATATATACCTTATCTACTCAAGCCCCTGTAGACCGCGTTACCTTATGATCTCGATAATAATATATCCTTTAGGACTACAATATGATTCCAATGACATACAGGATCCTTATCACAAACGATGACGGGGTCAACTCTTCCGGGCTCTATGCAGCCTACGAGGCCGTTAAGGGCCTTGGGGAGGTCACGATAGTCGCGCCTGCGACACAGCAGAGCGCCGTCGGACGCTCTATGACGCTTTTCGAGCCCCTCAGGATATCCAAGCACACCACGAATGGGATCCTGGCCTATGGCGTTAGCGGCAGGCCCACCGATGCAGTACTTCTGGGCATGTTCACTATCATGGACAAAAAACCCGACCTTGTGATATCAGGCGTGAACATAGGTGAGAACCTTAGTACCGAAGCTGTGACGACCTCCGGCACCATAGGCGCGGCACTTGAAGCGGCAAGCCAGGACGTCCCTGCAATAGCCGTGTCCATGAAGGTAGAGGACGAGGGCGACAAGTTCATGGATATGGACCACATGCGCGATTATTCCGTCACTATGAGCGTTATCAACAGGCTGGCGAAGTGTGTGCTCGAAGGCGCCATTCCTGAAGGCATAGACGTGCTGAACGTCAACGTTCCGTCAAGGGCTATGCCGGACACTGAAGTCGTCGTCACGAGCCTGGCAAGGAAGATGTATAACACTTGCATTCATCACAGGCACGACCCGAGAGGACGCCCATACTACTGGATCGACGGCACGATCATCGAGGATGCGCCCGAAGGTACGGACCTGCATACCGTTTTAAAGCTGAATAAAATATCCGTCACCCCGCTGTCTCTGGACCTTACGGCTAGTTCGTCAAGCGTTGAGCTGAAAAAAATGCTGGGACGCGCTTTCAATATATAAAATGCCGGGATGCTGTGATTTTTTTCTGCAAATGATACGTGGGCCTGTTATTACTTACCACTAAGCGCACGAAGGCGAACAAGGAACACAAAACTGCCAACCACTAAGCGCACGAAGGCGAACAAGGAACACAAAACTGCCAACCACTAAACGCACAAAGGCAAACAAGGAACACAAAACTGCCAACCACTAAGCGCACGAAGGCGAACAAGGACACGGTTTCCAACCACAAAGCGCACAAAGGCGAACAAGGAACACAAAGGACTTTTTTAGAAGATTAGCATATTTTAAAAAAAATTTTGTGTACCTTACTCGCCTTCGTGCGCTTAGTGGTTAACAATTAGTGAACCTTACTCGCCTTCGTGCGCTTCGTGGTTAACAATTAGTGAACCTTAGTCGCCTTCGTGCGCTTCGTGGTGAAAAACCGTGTCCTTGGTTGCCTTAGTGTTTATCTCATCGCATCGCGGAATTCCCGGTATATTTCGGACATCGTATAATACGATTCAAAGGATTCCGATAGCCTCCTGTATGCCCGTTTCTTTGCATACTCATCATCGATGAAGTCGATCCCGGGATAGTTGATCTTCATAAGGTATAAGCCCCCGGCAGGCGCCGCGGGAACGCCTTCCCTGTGTTCGCCGGGATCAAGCAGCATCTCCACCCATTCCGGCTGCTGCTCGCCGCTTCCCACCATCCGCAGGACGCTCACTATCTTTCTGACCATGTTCCATAAAAAAGAATTGGCTTCTATGTCGATAAAGAAAAAGTCGCCATGCTTTCTGATCCCGATATTTTTTACCATACGGACCGGGTCTTTTCCCGGCTCAAGTGTGGCAAAGTTCGTAAAATCATGGGTGCCGAGAAGCATTTCGGAGCACATAGCCATCGTCACTTCATCCAGGCCGGGAGCGTGCAGGATATACCTGTACTCCCTGCTCTCCGGGTCCCTCCGCGGGTCGAAACCGTCGGGCACTTCCGCCTTTGAATAAGACCATAGGTCTTTTGGCATCTTTGAGTTGATGATCCTCGGCTCCGCCAGCTTTATATCGGCAGGCTCGAACGCCGCAACCTGGCATAATGCATGTACTCCCGCATCGGTCCTTCCCGAAAGATATACCCGGGTATTTTCATTTATGGTCCCGGCCTCGACCAGTCCTTTTTTTAATTCTCCCTCCACAGTCCTTCGGTCAGGCTGGTACTGGGAACCGGAAAAATCAGTGCCGATATATGCTATCTTAATGGCGGTCTTCATCATCGTCACTTTTCATGGGTAAACTTCTTATCGCCTATAAGATATATGCCTATTATCAGAACCAGTAACAGCAAAGCCGTTAAGACTATGTCCTCCCACGGCCTCTGGTTTGCCCCGAAAACGAGGACACGCCTGATCACCGCGGTAAGTCCTACGCTGAGTATAAGCCTCGGGTCAAGCTGTCCGCTTTTTATATACTCTATCAGCGTCTGGATAAGCGCGGCGATGATAAGTATCACCAGCAGGTCTTCAAGCGCATTATCGATGCCGATGATGCTTGGAGAATGCATTATTAAATTCAACAGGTCGATGGCCACTATATAGAACGCAATAAGTGCCATTATCACCAGGAACGCGGTCACAGCAAGGTATATCCAAAACTGGACCCTCTCGAGTACCTGGTCGGTTATATAATCGATACGGGGATCCTTCAATGCAGCCATATTATCACTTTTGTGAAGATCTTTCAATCCTTATCTTTTTATCTCCTATATAGTATATAGCCACTACAAGTGCCACTATCAGAACAGCGGTTATGGCCATTTCTTCCCATGGGATCTTCTCCACGCCGAACACGAGCACACGCCTTATCATTGCCGTCAATCCCGCGCCCAGGATAAGCTTAAGGTCCAGCTGGTGGCTTTCGATATACACGATGACGGTCTGGATGAGCTCTGCTATGATAAGCGTCACAAGAAGGTCTTGAAGACCGTGGACTAGCGTGTTCATGCTGAAAGGCTCGAACATGAACTGAGCCATGTCCTTTCCCACAATAAAAAAGGACATGAGAGCCATTATGACAAGGAACAGCGCTACGAGCAGGTATATGGCCGACTCTATTTTTGCCAGCAGCCCGGCAATCGTTTCATTATACATAGAACCAGATGGGTTATTAGCCAGTAAGACCACCAGATAATATAGGTTCATGGGAATATATAATATGGTCGATATGGAAGTTATTTTGAAATAGCATCTTCTTCAGAGGCTTCCTTAAGATCGTACAATTCCAGGCAGGTATCCAGCTGCCTTAATGTCCCCACCGCTATTATCGTCATGTTTTCATTTAATTTCATGGAAGGGTCCGGGCTGGGGTAGAACTTATGGTCCTCGATAACGCCAAGGATCGTGCATCCGGACCGTGCCCTCATCATTGACTCCCGGATAGTTTTGCCTTCCAGCTTTGATCCCTTAACATTGAACCGCGATAATAATACGTCCTCGGAAATAGGGACGGCTCCCTCGAACTCGCCGCTCTCCACTATGCGTGCGAGCATTTGTCCGCCTATGGTCGAAAGTGACATCACGTAATCGGCCCCGGCACGGTATAATTTAGCCACCGATCGGTCAAGGTTCGCCCGTGATACGATATTGATGTGAGGGTTGAGGTTTCTGGCCAGGAGCGTAGTCAGCATGTTCTTGTCGTCGTTGTTAAGCGTCACGATAAGAGTGAACGCGTCCTCTATGCCGGCCTTGATCAATATATCCCTGTCAGTGGAGTTACCCACGACCTGTTCGACGCCGGGATATTCCTTGATGTCAATGACCGTATAGGGTATTTTCCGCTCATCGAAGCGTTTAGCGACTTCCTGACCCACATCGCCAAAGCCTGCGATGATACATTTCCCCTTCTTTGCAAAATTTTTTACCCGGGCCATGGTACTGATGTTCTTAAGCTGATCCATCGTACCCATGGCTACCAGGACCATGGACTCTCTTATGACCAGCTTTGGAAGCGGGTTCACCGTGAATTCTCCGTTCCTGAACACAGCGACTATCGTAGCCCCGGTCCTTTCCCTTATGCCAAGATCCATCAACTTTTTACCTATCATGGGATTATCCGGATATATCGGCAGTTTGCATATTTTCATGTCGCCGCCGATGTCCACGATATTCGTGACCTCGAGATTTATGGAGGATACCGCCGACGCCCCGATATTGATCCCCAGCATTTTCTTAGGGGATACGACAACGTCGGCTCCTGCGAACTCCAGGTAATGGGCCATGTCAAGGTTTTCGACAAGGGCGACGATGTAACATTTCGATAGCTGCGAAGCGGTCAATACAATCGCCGCGTTCTTTGGGTCCCCCGAATTGGCTATCATTGCGCTGGCTCTCTCGATGTGCGCCATTTTTAGGATATCCTCGTCCGACGGGTCCCCCTGTATAGCATAATAGCCCCTGCGCTGGAGCATTAGAACGTGATCCAGGGACTCGTCCACGACCGCGAATGGCTTTTCTTCCGACGCCAGTTCCTTTACCAGCGAATCGACAAGTGCGTTATAGCCGCAAATGACCACATGCTCCTTCATCCAGTCAGGAAGCCTGCTGACCGGAGACCTTATCCACTTTTCCATAATAGGGGTTACCAGCAATGGCAGGACTATCGCAAAAAATATTATGATGCCTGTGATTATCACGATCGTCGAAAATATCTGGCCTGCCTGTGTCATGGGTACGATGTCGCCAAATCCGGTCGTTGTCATGGTCGTGATGACCCAGTAAATCGCCGTTAAAAAATCAGGGTCCTGTACGTTAAAATCGTTTTTTAGCAGTAAAAATATCCTTGCGTATATAAGGACTATGGTGATTATGGCTATCGGGTACAACAGGTAACGCGACTTTAACGCTCTTCTCGAAAAGATCCCTGAAATCTTATGCATATAACAACAATAAATTAAACTTCACAATAAAAAAGCATTATGCGTGAGAGTGTACCCACGCATAACATAGGATAAATCGATCAGCGGTCTTACTCTGGCTTTGTCAGGAGCGCGGTCTTGGATAAGACCTTGCCGTCTGCAGCGTGAGGAGTCCTGAGGACAGAGTCCGTGGCCTTCTCGAGTTCCCTTGCTTCCTCGGCGAGCTTTGCAGCGTGCCTGAGCAGCTCGTGGGCGGTTGCGACTGTCGGGACGTACTGGTCCATCTCCTTCTGCATGAAGCAGCCCTTGAGGTCTACGTCTGCGACTTTCTCTGACATGACGAACGCTGCCCTTGCCTTGGCGACTGCGTACGGGTTCTTGTAGCCTGCGGCTGCGACAGCCTTCTCGTCGTCGATGACGATCTGCGGGAGAGCCGGGGTCTGGCCTGCGGCGTATCCTGCGATGACCTCGTCCAGAGCTTTCTGGATGAGCCTTACGACACCGGTGGCTGCGAGCACCTTTACGGCGTCCGCGTTGAACAGGACCATTTCGGTCGGGTCAAGGAACTGCCTGCGTGCTCCGATCATGGGGTCGCACTTGACGATGAAGTAACCAAAGCCCTTTGCTTTGAGATCGTCCTTGATCTTGAGTGCGGGCGGGTCGGATACTACGATGGTCGGGATGCCTGCTTCCTTGAGCATTTCCCTTGCCTTGGTCGGGCCCGGTACTGTGCAGTTCGGGCTGATGACTATGCAGAACTGTGGCTTGAAGTCGAGGATCGCTTTCATCTCTTCGGCCTCAGCTTCGCCCATCTTGGCGCCGGCTCCGACTGTCCTTACGTAGATGTCTCTGTCTGCACGCTCATCGAGGACCAGGTCGATAAACCTTGAGGTTCCGATGTTTCCTAATTTAACGATTCCTACTCTTACGGTCATAATAATCTTTATTCAATATGCCATAAAATCGATATATATCTTTCTGCCAAAACAAATATCCATGTCTGTTAGTGGCATGTACAGGTAAACTTTTTTATTGGTTTTACAGGCATACAGGTAAATATTCCAAATTAATTGGAATCATTCCGTAAATTAAATATAGTAGTGATAATTCCTACCTTTATCATGCCAGCGCATTTAATTATTGTTAAAATGTACGGTACGTAAAGGGTGCTATGTTCCGGGCGAACCCCAAATGTTAAAAAATACTAAAATCCTTTAATGGACTTTTTTTTGCAAATGATTAAATATCAAGCGATTATACAATAAGACTAGGGAGGTATTACTATATGGTAGGTCAATCTCCAGAAGATGAAAGGCTCAAGGGCGCCTTGGCATATGTTTTAACATGGTTAACAGGAATAATAATTTTGATAATAGCCGGTGACAGCAGGTTCTTAAAATTCCATGCAATGCAGTCAATCGTATTCGGCATTATCGTAACTGTTCTTGCAATGGTATTATCGGTAATATGCATCGGTGCCATAATAGGCCTGCTCGGATGGCTTTACAGCCTTTACGGCGCTTATGTCGTATATACAGGAAGGGAATTCCGCATTCCGTATATTGCAGACTTCGTCGAGAACAGCTTAATGAAGGCGTAAAACTTTCAAATAGATTATAAATTTTTTATTTCTTTTTTCTCATTTTAAGGCAATGCCTGTTAATTATGCTAAAAGATTTAAGCCATAAAGCCTAATTTGAGTGCGGATCTATATGGAATGCAAAAGAGTGCTGGGCATAGAGGGTACAGCATGGAGCCTTTCGGCTGCGATAGCAGGATGGGATAGAGTTTACGTGGAAGCATCAAATCCTTACGTCCCCGAGAAAGGCGGGATACATCCGATGGCGGCGGCGCAGCATCATGCCAACCATATAGGAGATGTCATAAAGGAAGTTTTATCCTCGGGCATAGATTTTGACGGCGTGGCATTCTCCCAGGGCCCTGGCCTGGGCCCCTGCCTGAGAACAGTGGCGACTGCGGCGAGAGCCCTCGCTCTTGCATATGATGTGCCGCTTATAGGTGTCAACCACTGCGTTGCGCACATAGAGGTGGGCAGGTGGCAGACCGGATGCTATGACCCCGTAGTGTTATACGTCAGCGGCGCTAACTCGCAGGTGCTGGCATACCGTGCCGGACGCTACAGGATATTCGGGGAGACGCTTGACATAGGGATAGGTAATGCGCTTGACAAGTTCGGAAGATATCTTGGCCTGCAGCATCCCGGCGGCCCGAAGATAGAGGCGCTGGCAAAAGAAGGGAAGCAGTATATAGAGCTTCCTTATGTGGTAAAGGGAATGGATCTTTCTTTCTCGGGCATGATGTCGGCCGCAAAAGATGCCGCGCAGCGATACTCGAAAGAAGATGTCTGTTTTTCATTACAGGAAAACTCTTTCGCGATGCTGGTCGAGGTCACCGAAAGGGCGCTGGCGCACACCGGCAAGAACGAGGTCCTGATAGGCGGAGGCGTCGGCGCTAACATGAGACTGCAAAAAATGCTCGAAGATATGTGCAATGATAGGGGCGCCAGGTTCTATGCGCCGCCGAGAAGGTATTTTGGCGATAACGGTTCCATGATAGCATACACAGGGCTTTTACAATTAAAATATGATATGACGCTTGAAGTTGAGGATTCGGCTGTAAACCCGTGTTACAGGCCTGACGAGGTGGATATCCCATGGCTTTAGAGGAGAGGAGAGGTGCAGAGGCCGTCGTCGAGATATTCGAGGATAAGGTCATAAAGACCAGGATCCCGAAGAGCTACAGGGTAAAGCAGCTTGACGAAAAGCTAAGAAGCGAGCGTACGCGCGCCGAGGCGAAGATAATGTCGGAAGCGCGCAGGGCGGGCATACCTACACCGATAATATATGATATCCGGAGGTTCTCGCTGGAAATGGAGAGGATCGCCGGCCCGCAGCTAAAAGCGGCCATAGATGAGGAAAAGGCAAGAAGGGCCGGCATACTTATCGGAAAGCTGCATAGCCGCGGCCTGATCCATGGAGACCTGACCACATCAAATATGATCGTAAAGGATGACAGGATATATCTTATCGACTTCGGACTGTCATTCTGGGATGAGACGCTGGAGGCGCGCGGTGTCGACGTGCACGTGTTCTATCAGACGATAGTCAGCAGCCACGAGAACCATGAAAAGCTCATGGAGGCATTCGCCGACGGTTACAGGTCATACTTCGATGGTGCCGACGATGTGCTAAAAAGGGTCAGGGAGATAGAGTACAGGGGCAGGTATAAGACCGAGACCCCTTAATATACAAATAGTCGCTCTTGATTTTTTAAGCATATCATTAAATCTTTTGTGACCATTATCATAAATAATGCTTTTAGAACTCGCCTTATTGGCCATAGGGCTTGTCTTGCTTGTCAAAGGTTCAGATATCCTTGTGGACTCTGCCTCAGATATAGCGCTCTCGAAAGGCATCTCCATAGGCGTGGTCGGCCTGTCGGTCGTTGCCATAGGCACGTCGTTGCCTGAGCTTGTTATAGGTATCGAGTCATCGCTGGAAGGATACGGAGATGTCGCGCTGGGTAATGTGGTAGGGTCGAACATAGCGAACATATGCCTGATACTCGGGATCTGCGTGTTAATAAGGCCGATAATAGCGGCACCCGGGGCGTTCACGGAGGATATACCGGTCACCATGGCAGCCGGATCGTTATTGCTGCTGTTATCGCTGGACAATGTCCTGAGCAGGGCGGATGGCATGGTATTGATCCTTGCCACGTTCATCTACTTTTTTTGGTTATTTAAGAAATCCTCCGGTGAAGGCCTTCTAAAAGAGAAAGAAGAAAAGCAGAAGATCAAGTTCATCAAGTATATCATGATAGTGATAGGGATCGTCCTGACGCTTGCCGGCGGCAAGCTTACCGTGGACTCTGCCATCATGATCTCCAAGAGCCTTGGGATACAGCCTTATCTCATCGCCATCACGGTCATAGCTATCGGTACGAACTTGCCGGAGCTTGCGACGGGCATCATCGCGTCATTCAAGAACAAAGGCGATCTGGCGCTCGGGAACAGCCTGGGTAGCATATGTGTCAACACTCTGCTCATCATGGGGATCTGCGCCATCATAAATCCCATAATCGTCCCCGATCAGATGGACATAATTTTTGCTCTGCTTTCGATCATATTGTTACTCCCGCTGGTAATAAGAGGTAACATCCTGTCGAGATGGGAGGGAATATTCTTATTGATCTTCTACGCGATCTACCTGGCATATAAGATCGTACTGTCGCCTGTAGCCCCGTAATATCTCATCGCATGACATAAGGACATACTTGACACGGTTGCCTTTTAATGTATAAGCAGGGTATGTACCGATCGCACTTAAAAGATCAAATCAACACAAAAATAGGAATGAACGCCCTTTCGGGCGCCATCATTTTACTTGAATTTTCTTATCGCTGCCAGGAACCCGATGGCGCATAGAACTGCTATCAGCTCAAATCCGGGAGTCGGCGTCGGGGTCGGGACAGGCGTCGCTGTCGCGGTCGCCGTCACAGTCGGCACCTCTGTGGGTTCCGGGGTCGGAGTTATCGTAGGCTCTACAGTAGGTGATGCAGCCGGAGTCGCTGTGGGAGATGGCTCCGGGGTCGGAGTGGGCATCTTGGCTGCGCTTTGAAGCTGATAATAGGTACCGTTGCTCGACTTTGCATAAACGCTTATCTCCGCGTATGAGCCGCTTTCGGGCGATATCAAAGACGTGCGCAGGCTGCCGTTCGCATCTGTCTCGGCATAGGTCGGGTCAAGCGTGCCTGCCGTCGTATGCATAGTGATGAACCATCCGGCGCCTACCGGATTACCCATATAATCGTAAACATAGACATTGATGTCGGATTTATACCCTCCGAGATATACGGTCCCCGGCTTTGCGGTTATATCTGCATAATATGGCTTTGCCAATAATATAATGCCGCAGGACGCCGTACTTCCCGGTGTCACGGTGAAGCTGTTAGACATTCCCTCGGAATGGTACGGGCTCCATGCATATGCCGTATAATTTCCGGCCGGGACGTTCGCGAATATGAAGAATCCTTCATTATCTACGGTGGTATTGAATTCATCATAGGCTATCGAAGTGTTTGTCGCATTTAGCAGCGTGACGCGTGTCTCTTCGGGGAGAAGGCCGACGTTCGTCGAGACTTTTCCTGAGACACTGCCGTTAGTAGGCGATTGTGCCGCGGCGGACGCGATAAAGAAATATCCGCATGCTAAAAGCGTAAATATGATAAGTATCATAGGGGCATACTTTCGCTTCATAATCATCAAATAAATTTAAACCACTTATTTATATAAGAATGTTTTTTAAACTTCAAGAAATATCGAAGTTATGTGACGAACTGATATTTTTTATGAATTCGAGTATATCCGCCTCGGAAAATATTCGATAGCTGCCCCGGGATAAGCATTTATATGCCCCTGCTGCGCTGGCGAACTTAATGCTATCCATAAAGTTACGGCCCGACAGCCGGGATTTTATAAAACCGGCGGCGAATGCGGCTCCTGCACCCGTAGTATCCACAGGTTCGACATCGAATGCGGGAAAATTCTGCACATTTTCTTTTTCTCGACAATGGAAGCAGCCTTTCTCACCCACGGTCACGATAGCGGTATCTTTATTGACATCGAATATCCTCGCTGCCGCCTCACCAGGGTCAAGCGAGAAAAGCCCGGATACGGTCTCACAGGCTATGACAGTGTTAAAAAGCCCCATATAAGGTATTGACGGGACGTTAAGGTTTAAAACCGTGGGGATACCTGTATCCCGTGCCGTTCCGGCCGCGATCCCGCTGTTTTTTCCATAGCACCCGTCAACGTACAGGTATTTTGAATCCTTTATTTCCTTTTCCTGTACTGGGATCTCTTCTTCAGGCGTGTTCTCGTGGAACGTAAGGGAAGAGCGGCGGCCGATGTCATCTATGATCACAAAAGAAATACTTGTCTTACCCATAGAAGGCGCTATCAGGTCGACTCCCATACTTTTTAATATCCTGCGGATATGCTCCCCCATGGCATCATCCCCGACAGGGCCTCCGCCGAGAGCCACCTTCAATCCCAGACCGGCCAGCATGATGGATACTATCGCCGCATCCCCGCCGACCGACATTTTATAATCGGTGGCGCTGGCCTGTCCGCTTTGGGGCCATGAGTACTCGAGCTTTCCCGATATGTCTAAAGATATGGCACCATAGCAAAAGACATCGTACATATTACCTTAATTGGCATTCATCTTTATTAGATAGTATCTATGAGGAGAGCGATTTTACCCAGCTCTGGAAAAACATCTTGGTAAGCATTATCATCGTCTTATTCGCGGTGTACAGGGCGTTTGAAAAGTTACCGGCAAGAGGAGGTATGTAAAGGAAGTCCGAATCGTCCGATATCGCTATGAACATGTTGTTCGCGTCTATCATGTCAATGGCATCCTTATATTTAGATAATTCCGTGCCCGGAGGAAGCTTCAGCTCTAATGCCGCCTTCATAATGGCCGAGGATGACATGACTTTAATATTAGCCCTATTCTTGCCGAATATGCCTTCAAGCTTGCTCTCCAGACCTTCATCATCCGAGATTATCATCAGGTTGACGCTAAAGTCCCTTCCTGCAAGTGATTCAATATAGGGTAGATAGCGGTCCGATGCTATGCAGGAGATATTCTCTTTGACGTTCTTAAACATGTCGCGGATCTTATAATCGATGGCGGCGTCACCGTAAAGTGACAGGAACGCGCTTTCGCCTTTCTCCTTTATTTTTTCCTTCTCCAGGGCTTTTAATTCCTCAAGAGCGTCTTCTGAAGCTCTTTTATGTATATCGAGCAGGATCTTTACGGCCATTTCCGGCGGTAATACTTTATATACCGATGGCTTGGTATCTGTCATTACCACAAGGCCCATTTCCTCAAGGCTCCTTAAGCTTTCATATACGCTTGGCTTCGAAATGTCCAGATATTCGATGATCTCCTTCGCCTCCGCATAGTCGTGGACGACGAGCGCGGAATATACCTTTGCCTCATATTCTGAAAGCCCCAGTGTCTTTAGGCCCCTGATAAGTTTAGTCGATATCCTGTTCATACCCATACATCGTAACGCAGTCAGTAGTTAAATAATTTACTACATACTCGTAAAATATATATACTTTTACGCCTTTTCTTCTATTTGTAGTAAAACAATTTACTACATTAGAATGGATCGCTTAGATTATCAGAGCGTTTGCCAGCCACATGGCAGGCAATATATTCATTCCGGAAAAACCCACAGGGGGTTTAAATATGGAAACCATAATCGAAACGAAGAACCTGACAAAATCCTACGGCAAGAACCGCGGGATAATCAATGTGAACTTGAAAGTAGGAAGGGGAGAAATCTTCGGTTTCCTGGGCCCGAACGGTGCCGGAAAGTCGACGACCATCAGGACTCTTCTGGATTTTATAAGGCCGACCAGCGGCAGTGCCACGATATTTGGCATGGACTGCCAGCAGGATACGGTCGCCATTAAAAACCGATTAAGCTATATCCCGGGTGACGTCAGCCTCTACGGGAACATGACCGGTAAGAGGTTCCTGGAATATTTTGGCAGTATAAGAGGAAGGTACGACGAAGATAAAGTTCGAGACCTGTCCGCGAGATTTGACATCGGCCTTGACCGCAAGATGAAAGAATACTCCAAAGGAATGAGGCAAAAAGTCGCACTGATACAGGCTTTCATGAACGACCCCGATCTCATCATAATGGACGAGGCGACCAGCGGGCTCGATCCGCTTGTGCAGCAGACGTTCAACGATGTGGTCAAAGAGGAGGTCAGGGACGGAAAGACCATCTTCATGTCATCACACATCCTTTCCGAGGTAGAGAAGGTCTGCGAGAGGGTGGCGATAATCAGGGAAGGCTCGATCGTTGCTGAAGAAAACGTCGAGGACCTGCGGAGGAAATCGGGCAAGGTCATAGAGGTAAAGTTTGCCGACAGAGTAGAGGAGGAATCCTTAAAAGCTCTCGGAATCGGTAACTTATCCAGGCATAACGGATATTACAGGATGACTGTCACGGGTAATATCCAGGAGACGCTTCAGGAATTAACTGCCCGAAAGGTAGCAGACATCAACATTCACCCCATGACTCTTGAGGATATATTCATGCAATATTATGCAGGAGGGAAATAATATGGCCGCAGTAGAGATATTTACGCAGACCGTGCGTGAAAAAGGAAGAGGAGCGGTCATTGCCGCGATCTTACTGTTACTATACGTGTTCTGGATAGGGACAATGTATCCGGAAATAAGTAAAGTCGGCGACCTTTATACCTCGATGCTGGAAAACCCGGCGATAAAGGCGTTCATCGGTGATGCCCTGGCGCCTATGACACAGTATGAAGGATTCCTCTCCATGGAGGTCTTCAGCTATATGGGCCTGGTGCTGGGCGGATATGTCGCGTTCATGACAGCGTCGTTCATCGCCGGGGAGATCGAGCATGAGACCAGCGAACTTCTGCTGTCATTGCCGATAAAAAGAGAAACGATAGTACTTTCGAGATATGCGGTGCTGGTGCCCGTTGCCATACTACTGTCAGGGGCGATATCTGTCGGAGCAGTACTGGGCGCACAGTACATCAACGAGAGCATCAACATGGGGACTTACCTGAACGTGACATTGTTCCTGACCGTGTTCATACTGGCGACAGCGTCCATATCCCTGTTCATATCCAGCCTGATGAGCGATAGTAAACAGGCGGCGCTCGCATCGCTGGGCGTGTTCATACTGATGTACTTTATGAATAACATCGGAGGAATGGTCACCAGCATCGATGCGATAAGGTCTCTTTGCCTGTTCCATTATATGGACATGACAGACATGCTGGTTAACGGCACGATGGACTGGGGCAACTTCGGTGTGCTCCTGCTTGTTGCAGTGGTGTTCCTGGTATTGTCGGTCATCGTGTTCAAGAGAAGAGAGATAAACACAGTCTGATCCTTAAACCTTCAACCACCCATTTTTCTTTTTTTATTCTTTGTATTTTTGTTATGAAGCGTTATTTGTTGGTTATTTCAGATGACAACACCCATAGGAAAGTCCATTAAAACAATCCAGGCCTCAGGAAGAACATCTGGCTGCCCATTATCATGGTCTTATTGTTAGTGTTCAGGGCGCTGACAGTATCCCCTTTTACCGGCGGCACATAAAGGAACTCCGAATCGTCGACGATAATGGTCGTAAGATTGGTATAATCGAACTGAGACATGACCTCGGAATATTCAGGAAGGGATTTTTGGTCCTGATGTGCCCTGTTGAACGCGGACATCTTTAACATTTCTGACGCCGACATGATACGATAACGAATGTCATCCTGTGAAAATACTTTCTCTATTCGCTCTTTAATTCCATTGTCGTCCGATATCAAAAGAAAGCTGATCTTTATGCCTTTGCCTGCAATCTCCTCGAGATAATGCAGGTACCTCTCCGGCAAGACACATTGAACGCTTTCTTTTGCGTTCCGAAGCATATCCGCCACCTTATACTCTATCGTCGTGCTGCCATATATGGACCATAATGTCCCGGACGGCCTCTCTTTCACCCTTTCTTTTTGTAATATGTCCAGATATCCGGATGCCTCCTCCGATGCGTCCAGATACGTGTCGGTCAGGAGTTTCAATGCGATCTTCGGGTCTACCGCCTGGTATAAAGCAGGCCGGGTATTGATCTGTACCACGATCCCGCGGTCCTCAAGTCCCCTGAGGCTCTCATATACGCTGGGCTTGGATATGTCTAAAAAGTCCAGTAGTTCTTTCGGCTCTGCCTGTCCGAACAGGACCAGCGCAGAATACACTTTAGCCTCTGACTCAAGGAGGCCGAGCGTCCTCAGTGAAGAGATGAGCTTTGGCGGTATACGCTTCATATTTTTTTATTTAGTGCATTTGGTTGTTAAATAGTTAACTATCATAGGTTGTTAACTACTTAACAACTAATTAGTAAACTTTAAATAGTTTGATGTTGTTTGATAATTTGTTGTTAAGTAGTTAACAACTAATCAAAAATAAAATACTGGCCCATAGAGGCCCTTAATTGATAGATAACTAAGTCCATGGGGGCTTAAAAATGGAAACTGTGATCGAGACTAAGAACCTGACAAAATCCTATGGCAAAAACCGCGGCATAATCGATGTGAACATAAAAGTGAACAAAGGAGAGATCTTCGGGTTCCTCGGCCCGAACGGTGCCGGAAAGTCGACGACAATAAGGACGTTGCTTGACATCATCAGGCCGACATCGGGTTCCGCTACGATATTCGGGCTTGACTGCCATAAGGACGCCGTGGCCATTCACTGGCGCCTGAGCTACGTGCCGGGCGACGTCAACCTTTACGGCAACATGACCGGTAAGAAATTCCTCGAATACTTCGGCAGCGTAAGAGGCAGTTACGACGAAGATGAGGCTAAAAAGTACGCTGAAAAGTTTGATGTGAACCTTAACCGGAAATTAAAGGAATATTCAAAAGGCAACAGGCAGAAGGTAGCCCTCATTCAGGCATTTATGAACGACCCTGACCTGTTGATACTTGATGAGCCAACAAGCGGCCTGGACCCCCTCATACAGCAGACATTCCTCGAAGTGATCCGTGAGGAAGCATCTAATGGAAGGACAGTGTTCATGTCATCCCACGTCCTTTCGGAAGTGGAAAAAGTCTGTGACAGGGTGGCGATCATCAAGGAAGGAAAGATCGTCGCGCAGGAAAGTATCGGGGACCTGAAAAAGAAATCGGGCAGTGTGCTCGCTGTAAAGTTCTCTGAGGAAGTAAGACCTGAATCGTTTAAGATCGACGGCATTGCAGGAGTATCCAGGTTAAACGGGTCCTACAGGATGACCGTGACAGGCAACATTAGAAAAGTGCTTAAAGAGATATCGGACCATGATGTCGAGAGCATCGCCATCCAGCCGATGAACCTCGAGGACATATTCATGCAATATTATGCGGGAGGGAAGTAAATGTCTTTCAACATATTCAGGCAGAGCATTAAGGACAAAGCAAGAGGGGCAATAATAGCGACATTGATAATATCAGGGTTCGTCTTTTTCATGGGCTCGATGTTCCCTGAGGCAAAGAAAATGAGCGGCGCCTATGACGAGATGCTCCAGAACCCCGCTTTCAAGGCGATGATAGGGGATAGCATAACGAGCCTTTCTACCTTTGAGGGGTTCATGTCAGCTGAGCTTTACAGCTATATGGGTTTGATAATAGGCTGTTATGTCGCATTCCTTACAGCGTCGTTCATAGCCGGAGAGATAGAGAACAGGACAGCTGACCTGTTATTATCCCTGCCTGTGAGCAGAGCTGGCATAGTTATATCAAGGTACATGGCCCTGATACCGGTCGTTACGCTTTTCGTGCTTGGCCTGGTGGGTTCGGCAGTTATCAGCGCCGCCTATATCAATGTCCCTGTAGACATCGTGTGGTTCGCATATGCAGGCCTGTCCTTTATTATACTTGGACTGGCCACCGGGGCGATATCAATGCTTGTATCGAGCTTCCTGAGCGACAGCAAGCAATCTGCTATAATATCCATAGGCATCTTTGTGCTGATGTATTTCACGGAGACAATCGGTTCGATGTCATCGAGCCTGGATACGATAAGCGTGCTGTCAATATTCCACTACGTGGATACTCCCGCAATGCTCATATCTCATACATCTAACCTGGCGGACCTGGGTGTGCTGGTCGCAATGACGATCCTGATACTTGCCTTAGCGGTCTTAAATTTCCAGCGCAGGGATATTAATTTTGCATAAGGGTTAAAATACCCTTATCAGCCTTTTTTTCTTTATTATCAAATATTTTCAGTGAGCTCTCGAAAGCCATATATGGTTATGGCATATATTCTCACTTCCAGAAGGATAGTGGGCACTATGGGCGTGAGCGTTGTATCATCCGTACAAAAGTGGAAGGAGTTCCTTACACGATATTATAAGAACAGCATACATCAGCTAGCCGTTTCTGACAGTAAGACGAAGTCATTGATAGTCGAGTTCCCGGACCTGATTAATTTTGATGTCAGGCTGGCGGAGGCTCTGATATCCAATCCCGGAGAGGTCCTGAAACACGCCGAGGACGCCCTGCCCCTTGTAGACCTCCCGGTAAAAAAGCAAATATCAGCCTATATACGCGTGGTAAAAGTCCCGAAGAAGACACAGGTGAGGGACCTTAGAAGCGAGCATATCAACACCATGATATCGATCGACGGCACCGTAAGAAAGATCACGGACGTCAGGCCGCGCATCGTGGAAGCCGCTTTCGAATGTGCAAGATGCGGCCAGATAACATATATACCGCAGGAAGGGACGGGGAAATTTATCGAGCCTTCCTACTGCGTCTGTAACGAGGAGAAAAAAGGAGTATTCCGCTTATTGTTCAAGGAGTCGAGGTTCGAGGACTACCAGAGGATCAAGATACAGGAGTCGCCCGAAGACCTGAAAGGAGGAGAGCAGCCGCAGACGCTGGACATCAATGTCAGCAATGACATAGCAGGCATTGTGACACCGGGAGAGCGCATAATAGTCAACGGCATACTCAGGTCCGCTCAAAAGATCAACAAGGACGGTAAATCGACCTATTTCGATATCTACCTGGACGGGAACTCTCTGGAGCAGGAGCAGCAAGAGTTCGATGAGCTGGAGATAAGCCCCGAAGAAGAGGAGACTATCCTTAAACTTTCCAGGGACCCCCGCATATACACAAAGATGGTCAACTCCATAGCACCGTCCATCTACGGCTACTCGGAGGTCAAGGAGGCCATAGCGCTTCAGTTGTTCTCGGGCATCCCGAAACACCTGCCCGACGGTACGCGAATAAGAGGGGACATTCATATCCTGCTCGTGGGTGACCCGGGTATAGCAAAATCACAGATCTTAAGGTACGTCGTCAAGCTAGCCCCCAGAGGCGTTTATGCTTCAGGTAAAAGCGCGTCTTCAGCCGGTCTGACAGCAGCGGCGGTCAAGGATGAGTTCGACGGAAGCTGGACGCTTGAGGCGGGAGCTTTAGTCCTTGCTGACAAAGGCGTAGCAGCCGTTGATGAGATGGACAAGATGAAAAACGAGGACAGAAGCAGCCTTCACGAAGCGATGGAGCAACAATCGATCAGCGTAGCCAAGGCAGGCATTATGGCGACGCTCAAATGCCGGTGCTCCTTACTGGGCGCGGCTAACCCAAAGCTGGGGCGTTTCGATCCGTTCGAGAGCATCCCCGAGCAGATCAACATGCCGCCTTCTCTGATGTCGCGTTTTGACCTTATTTTCATACTTCAGGATAAGCCCGAGGAAAGAAGAGACCAGAACATCGCCACGCATATCCTTAAATCGCACTATGCGGGAGAGCTTAACGAGCACAGGAAGAACATTCCGACGAGCCATGTCAGAGAGGAAAGCGTCCTCGATGCCATGAAGCCCATACAGCCGGAGATCACCGCGCAGCTGTTAAGAAAATATATTGCCTATGCCAAGCGTAAGGTGTTCCCGATAATGCGTGAGGATGCAAAGGAGCGCATAATCAAATTCTATCTCGAGCTGCGTAAGCAGGGCGAGGGCGATAATGCCCCCATAGCTGTCACGGCCAGACAGCTGGAAGGCCTTGTCAGGCTCGCTGAGGCCAGCGCACGAATGCGGCTGGAAGACGAAGTAACGATCGATGACGTTGAAAAGACCATCGATATAGTCATGACCAGCCTGAAGCAGGTAGGCATGGACAAGGATACAGGAAAGCTGGACATAGACATATTGACCGTGGGCGTCGGCAAATCGCAAAGAGAAAGGATCAAGGACCTTAAGCATATGATCGAGGACCTGTCTAAAGAGCTCGGAGGCTCTGTGCCGGTAGAGAAGGTCATCGAAAAAGCAGCCGAACACGGCCTCACGAAAGAAAAAGTAGAAAAGGAATTAAAGAAACTAAAAGAGATAGGCGAAATATTTGAGCCGACACACGGCAGCATTAAGCTATCATAAGGTAAAGCTCTCCGAATAGCCATAGCCTAAAAAATTAACAGGAGATAAAACGTCATGGATTACGATGAGCTGTTAAAAAGGGGAAAATCAGGCATTCCCGAACAGATGGAAGAAAAAAAGCGTTTTGAGATCCCGGCCGTAAAAAAGCATACAGAGGGTAAAAAGACGATAATAACGAATTTTAACGACATCTGTAGCACGATAAACCGGGACCCTGATGCCGTGGCTAAATACCTGCTGAGAGATATAGGCACTGCAGGTGTCAGGGCCGACGGCAGGCTAATATTGAACGGCTCGTTCACGAACGATGAATTGAACGGCACGATAAAGAAGTACGTGGATAACTACGTCATATGTAAAGTATGTAATCTTCCGGATACAAATATAATAAAAGTCGACAGGATAGATATGATAAAGTGTGACGCTTGCGGGGCGTCATATCAGATAAAGATGTAAGGTGAAACAAATTGTATCTTAAAGTATACAGGATCGATAACGAGGTGCTTGTCGCAGTTTGCGATGAAAAATATCTCGGCAGAGAGCTTTTGGAGGGAGACCTACAATTAAAGGTCTCAAAAGAGTTCTATGGAGACAGCACAGCAACGCGGGAAGAGATAGCTGACGCTTTAAAGGATGCGACAGTGGCCAATCTGGTCGGGGAAGAAAGCGTAGCGGTCGCCGTTGATCTCGGCCTTGTCGATACAGGGCATATAATATTTATTCAGAACATACCCCATGCTCAGATGGTACGGGTATAGTTTTATTTCGAAAATACACGATATTAATTCAAATTACTTTTATAATAGAGCATTAATTATTTATGAGATAAGCGCGCTAATTATTATTGGATTATAGTGAGAGAGCCGACAATAGCTTTATCTCAGGCTACCGGGCTTAGCTATAAGGGCATTATCATAAAAATTGCTATAAGTACAAGGCTGGTGTTTTTGAAAATATGGAGATCGATAAACTTAATAAAAGGATATTACAACTCCTTCAGAGGGACGGCAGGATAACCTACAAAGACATCACCAAGGAGATGGACAGGGCAGAGTCCACAGTGAGGGAACGTATCAGCTTCATGGAAGAACAGGGCATTATCGAGGGTTATACCGCAATCATCGATAAACCTCGGGTCGGCTTGAACTGTAGCGCCATAGTTTACGCAAAAGTGCCTCCGACGAGCCTCGACGAGATCGCGGGGAAATTAAAGCTAGTGAACGGCGTCCTTCAGATCTACCATAGCAGTGGCGACAAGAACCTTGTATTTTTCATGACAGCCAGCGATTTTGATGAGTTGAACAGGATCATCAAGAATAAGATAACACCGCTGGGGATCAACGATATTAAAATTTCGATAATACTCAAGGCCGTCCGCGAGATCGCAGAAGTCAATATCCTGAGCGTAGACGAGCGCGAAGAGATGGAACGCGCGAAGAAGAAGAAACAGATGGCGCCGACGCCTGCCGCTCTAAAGAGCAGCGGCATGAAAGTCGGAGAAGCGCTGGGAGTCACATACGAGCACTTCAAGGTCTAAAAAAATTTTCTACTTTTTCTGTACTATTTTTTCATAGGATAGTTTCTCTTTAGATCTTAGATAACAACATCAAATCGATAATCGCAGGGTATTTCATTTTAAGAAAAGGCCGACAAAGACCCGCAACTTAACCAAAAAGCGCACAAAGGCAACAAGGGAACATTTATCACTTTTTTTATAAATGTATCATATCCAAAAAAACTTAGTGTACATTAGGGCATTTCGTGAGCTTAGCGGTCACAAGGTAATTGATCATTAGTGCCTTCATATAACGGAGTTTTTATAAACGCCTACAGCTTCCTGCATTATGATCGTTCAAATAGCCGGGAGATTAACAAGACGAACGACTGGCTATGATTACAGTCTTCCTTATAGGTCAATTATCATGCCATCATATCCTAGCGAGTATTTTTGTGCCGCTTCATCATGGGGCGGAAAAAGATGGCTTAGATGTATGAATATGCTGCGTTTTGCATTGACTTTTTTAGAAAGGTAGACCGCGTCGTCTATGTTCATGTGTTTTTGGACCCGGATGTCCCGGGGGAAGATCGCGTCCGCAAGTAAAAGATCAGTATCCCTCATAAGATCCAGGCTTCTTTCGGGTATCTCGAGGTTAGTATCCCCGGTCACTATCGCTGTCTTTCCATTATTCCTGACACGGATACCTGTCGAGACGTCGATAGGCGGATGGTTCACCTCGAAAAGAGTGAACTCCATATCTCCGATCTTGAACGGGATGTACATCTCCTGGTCATGGCGCTCGAAAGTCATGAAATGAAATTCGCCCAGGGTATAGTCAAGGACTCTTTTTTCGCCATACACAGGCATGAAATTTTTTACCCGCCAAAAATCGCCGAAACCTCCGGTATGGTCGCGGTGCGAATGCGTCCAGATAACGGCATCCACTTTATCGATGCCGTTATCTATAAGCTGAGTGCGAAGGTCCGGCCCGGTATCTACGAGAACGTTGACGTTACCGTCGGAAAAAAGTAAACATGGGCGGTAGCGCTTGCTTTTTCCGCCCTTTTTTGCATCCAGGCATGCGGGACATTTACAGCCTATTTTCGGAGTTCCGACTGCATCACCGGTACCCAGAAGCGTTATGCGCATTATATATCACTTAACTGCTCTGTCCGTCGTTAAGCCTGAGGTTAATACGCTCCTCGAACTGTTTTACGGCGCGTATCATGTCATCCTGCTTGAGCTTTGTACGGTCCTCTGTTAAAGCGTTCAACACGGCCTCCCTGACGACCAGGCGCAAGTCTGAGCCCGAATAGTTCTCGGTCATCATCGCAAGCTGTTTAAGGTCGAATTCGCCGTCTATAGGCTCCAGGACCATCTCGAATATCTTCTGCCTCATGTCCATATCCGGAAGCGGGAACATGACGATCTCGTCAAACCTTCTCCATGCCGCACTGTCGAGCAGTTTCGGGTGGTTGGTCGCGCCTATCAGAAGGACGCCGTCGTTGACAAGGCTTATGTCATCGATACACTTTAAGAGCGTGTTGACGGCTCTCTTGAGCGCTGCATGCTCGTCCGACGTACGGGTCTTTGCCACGAAGTCGAACTCGTCGATGAACAGGATGCACGGGCTAAGCTTTTTCGCCAGCTCGAATACCTTATCTATGTTCTTGGAGGTCTCGCCGAGGTATTGAGAGGTAATCATGGATAGCTTGACCTCAAGGAACGGCAGGCCTAGCTTCGCAGACATCGCCCTTGCCGTAGATGTCTTTCCGGTTCCCGGAGGCCCTACGAACAGTAGCTTGCCTATTTCGCGAAGGCCTATCTGGCGAAGGTAATCACGGTACTGTATTGCCTTGACTATCTTTTCGACCTCTGCGTTCTGCTCCTGGGTAAGGACTATCTCGTCGAATTTTTGCTGAATGTCCTCGGGAGGATAAATGTGCACGAGCTTAAGCATCTCGATGGAGTCGGCGCCTTCTTCTGCGACGCTCTTACTAAGCCCCTCTATCCAGCCGCGATCGGACTCCTTCGATGGGTTCCTGGCGCGGACGTCCTTATAGTCCACATCAAAGGTTCCGTAGTTCTGATAGTAAAACGCTAACACAGGGTTAGTGTTAATACGATCCTTCACCTCTTTCTTGGCAAACCACTTGGTTCCCAGGTCCAGGACCGTAAGCGTATATATGGACCCGAACTCGTCGAAGTTAACGAATGGCAGTGAGGACATGATCGATTTAGCGTTATCAAGGTCATAGATCGCCTTGATGTCCGAATCCACCACCTTTATCGGCCTTTTGACCTTTTTAGTCGCAGGGTCCCAGTAATGTTTTCGCATATTAGGCGGCAGGTCATCTTCATTCAAGTTACCTGAGTTATTGTAAATCTCCGCCGTGAGCAAAAGCTCTAAAACGTCGAGTATTTCTTTTTCATCAATATTTGCCATAGTTACCTTCCGCGTCATGTAAATTTCAATGTTAGTTAGCTCTAGTACTTGTTGTTTTCGGTTACATATACATTTTGGGCTTTATGTTTTAGGACCCAAAGTTTAAAATATTTACTCTCGCAGTCAAAATGTTCATAATAGCAACATTATGGAACCGATGAGCTGCATCAGGATATCTCCCCAAATGGCTGCAGTTAAGAAGCCCAGTGTGATAGGGATGAGGAACGGTAGCTTAGGAGTTATCCATACTTTATCCCCGATTTTTCCTTCCTTATTCCATTTCATTAATTTATTGAATAGTTTTTCATCTGCTTCCGAACCGCTAAACTTCACCCGTCTCTCGACATTGCCGTCGTTTTCTTCATACTGATGCATAAGGCGTACATGTTTCCCTTTGATGTCCTCGATTTTCATCATATATCCTGTGAATGCTCCGAGCGGATTTGACTTCAGCTCAGGGAAAGACACCGTGAACAGGTTCCTGATGAATACGGTTATGGGCACAATAAGTGTAAGCACTACAGCGTTGCCAAGCACCGCCAGCGAAAATATGGGAGATCTTACACCGGTAGATAAAGGCAGTATCGTGCCGGAAATTAAGACTTCCGGGTACAATGGGAACAATATGGCTATTGCGATGAGCGATTTGGCATCTGCGCCCCCGAATCCCCCCACCCTGAATATCACATAAACAAGGACATAGATGAATATGACCCCGATGGCAAGGTAGATCAGGAAATAATAGTCAAATGACCTGACCCAGAACTCTATGAACCCCAGAACTATGCCGGCGCCTCCGAGGACATACCATAGCTGGTTGGGTGCCCGCCTTGACCTCCAGTCCGTGACGCATGAGTATGAAAGTATCGCTGTACAAATGATTATACGAATAATGTTTAGAAGATTGATCAGTTCCCAGGGAAACATAGCCTAAAAAATGTACTATAACATATAAATTCTTTATTACACAGAGAACAAAAAATATAGAAAAAGAGTATATCCGGAAGGATATACTTAGTCGCGGTAATTCAACGTGTATTCTGAGATCCTGTATGCGCCTATCGCAGGAGCAAGGTCCGGCCTGTCGCTGGATATTACGGTGACCTTCTGCTCGAGCTCATCAGATAGCAGCATCTCGACACGCTCTTTGAGCCCGGGTATGCATGCCATTCCGCCCGTCAGTATTATCGGCTCGGACAGTACCCTCTTGTAGGTCTGATAGTGGTCCTGAGCCAGCTGCGGGAAGAAGTTTTCCATGATAGCCTCTATGACGTTGTTAACGTACTCTTCGACGGGCTTCATGATGCTTTTCTCGATCTTAAAGCCATACTGGCCGCGGTCATGAATATGCACTGAATCGTATACGGGCTTGTATTCGATGAAGTTCGCGAACTCCTCTTTGTATTTCCTTGCGGTGTTAAGGTCTATGTTCACGATACCCTGTGTCTCGTTCTGTACACCGAGCCTTATCTTTCTATCGACTATATTGCCGCTGATAGTGCCTAAGGTCACTGTGTGCACAGGCTCTCCGTTCCTGAATGCGCTTATCTCTAAAGTCGTCGAGCCCATATTGACGCTCATGAAAGTCTTCTTGATCGCATCAAGGCCGTCGAACGCAGGTATTGCGCCGCAGAATGCCTCAGACCATGCCTGCCTGCCTGCCCTTCCTATGGACATGCCGGATATGATCTCTTTAAGGTTCTTGCGTCCCCTGTCGTTCTCGACCGCGGGGTGAGCCAGCGTAACATAGCTGTTCTCAGGTATGTTATATTTATAAACAAGATATTCGATGAACTGCGCTGCAAGCTTTACGCTGTCCTCATCCTGAGGAAGTCCGGCGCGGAACATGAAATATACCGAATCGGCGTATTCTTCTGCGGCTTCATCACCAAACTTCGTGGCGAGCTTTCCCGTGAACAGGTCCCTGTATCTTGCCACGCAGGTAAGAGTCCTGACAATGTCAAGCGTGCCTTCGTAGTTAGGCATTACGAGCACCGTACGGGTAGAACCGATCTTCAGACCTATTGGTATGGCATCTGATTCCTTTCTTTTAAGATAGCCACCGGCCTCAACGAGCCCGAACTCGACATCGTTCTCCATACCGGCTCCATCAGCCGCTAATTCCCCACTCGGATTTTTATTAGCTTCCACCATTTCATTCCCAGCCTATTTACTTATCTCCATCAAGTCTCCAGACCACGACAGATGACGTGTTATCGAGAGGAGACATATCATGCGATTTATAATAATATAAACCTTTGACCTTTTCGACATCATCGCTGATGACGAGCTCTTTCATCATTATTGTGAGATTGTTCGGTTGTATGTCCAGGTCGTTGCTCATCTGTATGAACGATACTCCATCAGGATGCTCTTTTATATATTTAAGTATCCTCTCTTTATCCTTTATGGTCGACACCGGATCTTTACCTTGCACCGTGGTCTTCGGTACCTTTATCCTGCCATCTTTTTCAGGCTGCTGCGGCGGTACTGACGACGATTTTGGAGTGTACGGCACGCGTTCGGCATTCGAATAGGACGACGGGGACTTATACACGTCGCTCGCATATGCGACCGAAGGCTTTTCTGCCGGCTCGCTCTCCTGAATCTTTCCTCCAAGCCTTGGCAGGTTATTGGCTATGTTTCCAATCCCCTTTACATCAGGCAATATTTTCTTTTCGCCTAATTTCGGCGGTATTGAAGTCGCCGGAGGAGACTCGCGCTTCGGTGCCTGCTTCTGCTGGTCCTCGGCCCTTTTTTGTTCAGCCTTTTCTGCTTTATGGGCTTTTGCCACGTCTCTGGCGGCTTTGTTATTTTCGACCTTATTCTTGTAGGAGTTTGCCACACCGGCGAGAGGTCCCAGGAACATGTTCTTTTTAGAGATAAGCATGTATCCGACGATACCGGCAACGATTATCAATATCAATGCCGCTACGACGACGGGTGTCCATGACGGCACAAGCGATCTCTCAAGGCTTGCGAATACCGACTGGTGCTCCTTATTCTCTTCCATCTCGATCATGAAGGCCTTATCGCTATATCCCTCATAGGCAAGCTTGACCTCATGATTGCCGGCAGGAATATAAGCGACGCATGGCGTCACATACTGTTTCCCGTTCCCGTCGAGCAATGGCTGGCCGTCAACATATAATGCTGCTCCGGGAGGATCTGAGTTAATGTTAACCCATCCCATCGTAGTGAATGGCAGTTTTATGTCAAGCGTAACGTTGCGTGCTGCCTGTTCCATGTTCCATGGCATGATAACGTTGGGGTGGTAAAGCGGAGTGTATTCAGACACGTTAGCTTTGGCACCGTTAGTGTCAGTATACTCCACACTTATCATGAAGTTCTTTCTTCCGAATACCTCTTTATCGTCATCGCTTCGGACATCTATGCCGTAGATCTCGAAATAGCCGTCGGCGTTAGTCTTCGCGGTAAAGATGTCCCTCTTGATATATCGTGACATATCATCGGACTGTTGATATACGGATATTACGGCATCAGCGTAGGGTTTACCATCCTTTGTCTTGACAGTACCGTTTATCTTATTATGGTATGTCTGAGGTATGCTGGCCGGATCCGGCGAAGATGCCGGCGCCGTAAGAGGCACGGTCACCATCGTAGGTGCAGGGACATCAGTCAGATAGAGATTTCCTTCTACTGTGACTTGCACTCTTTTTGTGGATTGATATATAACGCCTCCGTTCTCGTGCTGAGCATAGAGGTTATATGTGCCTTTTGGAAGATAGAATGTGAACTGGCCGTTACCGCCGTTAGTCTTCTGGGCGAACGAGTAGAACGTTTGTTCTCCGGTGGTGCTTACTGCGTAAACGACACCGTCGATAGTATTACCGTTCTCGTTCTGTATAAAGCCCCAGACATAACCGTATTCCGGAGGCGGGTACAATTCTAACTTAGTATCAGCCCTATCGACCTGGATGATACCGCTCGTAGCCATGTACCACTTAGTGAGAGAAAGCTTGGTCTCATATACCGTACTGCCTTCTTTATATGATACTTTAACTTTACATGTATCTGTCTTTAGATTTGCATTGACAAACTCAAAATTACCATTCTGGTCGGTAATGGTTTGATCAACTTCCAGATAGATTGCGTCGATCAGGGTCGCAACTGCACCCTGTACAGGATTTCCGTGCCTGTCCGTTACCTGTCCCATCACTGTCACGGTATTGCTTCCGGCAGTGGCGTTTGTAATAGCTAGGACTGGTAACAGCATGATGCTAATAAGCAATAAACTGAGTATCTTTTTCATCCTCTAACCATCCGACCTTCTGAATTAAGCTTTTACAACTACAAATATTTTATCGTGTTTTCCGATAACTGAATTATTTTTATTAATACGCCGATATATGGCATTTTATTCACATAATGCCCGAATATTTTTATACTCGATAATCACACCCCAATCTAGCGATATAATATATAAAGCCATCGCTTTTTCGGAAATTTTTTTGGACAAATTAATACGAATAAATTATTATATAAATGCCTGACTTTTTAGTGTAATGGAGGGATTACATTTAAAGCCGGGAAAAATCATATTTAAATAGTCTGGAGTGAACTCAATGATAAAAGAGGCCATCCTTTGGGAACCCCTTGAAGATAAAAAGGTAAGATGCTTTTCATGCTCGTTTAAATGTATCATACCTGAGGGAAAGATCGGTCATTGCAGGACCAGGAAAAATTTCGACGGAAAATTAAAAAGCCTGATATACGGCACCGTGACGTCTGTTGCAAGCGATCCCATAGAGAAAAAGCCGCTTTATCATTTTTACCCGGGTAGCTACTCATATTCGATGGGTACGGTCGGATGCAATTTCAGGTGCGAGCATTGTCAGAACTGGACGATTTCCCAGGCAGACATCGAAAGCGTCTATACGGAGGACATAATGCCGGCAATGGCAGTGAAGAACGCTATAGACACGGGTTGTAAAAGCCTGTCCTTCACGTACAACGAGCCTACAATATGGGTGGAGTTCACACATGATACTTCGATGCTGGGACATGAAAAAGGCCTTAAGTCTATTTATGTGACGAACGGCTATGCGACGGCAGAGCACCTTGAGGCAATGAAGGGATTGCTTGACGCTTACCGTGTGGACATCAAAGCTTTCAAGGACGCGTTCTATAAAAAAGTCTGCAGCGCAAGGCTGGAGCCTGTGCTTACCTCTACGAAGATAGCAAAGGATATGGGGATGCATATCGAGGTCATAAACCTGGTCATACCGGGTCTTAATGATTCTGCAGAGGAAATAGGCGAGCTTTCAAAATGGGTCTATGAGAACTTAGGACCGGAAACACCGACACATTTCACAAGATTCCAGCCCATGTATCACATGACAGATCTGGCAGCCACTTCCCTGGAGACGCTTGAAAGAGCATATAATGTTGCAAAAGAGACCGGATTAAAATATGTTTATCTCGGTAACGTCCCGGGACATAAATATGAGAGCACCTGGTGCCCGTCATGTAACGAGCTCCTTATCGAGCGCTTAGGGTTCAGGATAATGAACCTGAACCTCACGAAGGATAAAAAGTGCCCGAAATGCGGGGAAAAGATCCCCATTATAGGAAATATCGGCCCTTAGCACTTTCCGGCGAGAAAATCTTCCATTACTCCCGGGATCATCTCCAGCCAGTAATCTATTACATACTCTATTTTATCGGGAGCGGCATCCCCGTATATTCTGGCTGCCTTAAGCTGAGGCTTATCAAGCGGAGCGCCGATCTTGCTTACCAGATAGACGTAGGCTTCTTCAACCCCGCATTGCCTGACCAGGTCATCCGCAGCCCGAATGGCTATCAGGTTATATATCTTGCCCACGTGGTTCCGGGGGTTCTTTCCGGCATGGGCTTCAAGCGTCATAGGCCTGCCCGGGGTGATAAGGCCATTGGCCCGGTTACCCCTGCCGGTCTCTCCGTCATCGCCCATCTCTGCCGATGTCCCCGTCTTCGTAAGGTAAATATTCTTATTCGTGTCCGCAGCATTGACTGTGACGGAAAGCCCCTCCCATCCCGAGGATAGGGAGTCTGTCACCTTTTGTCTAACACGCGATTTAATACTCTCGTATTCATCCATGCCTGTCGCATATTTTGATACGATCGCCGCTGACAGCGTCAGCAACAGGTCATCGTTCGTGCGCAGTCCCATGACCTTGACATCCTCGCCGACGCCCGTCACTGTCCTCATTATGACCTCTGCCTTGTGCACATCCGTTTCAAGCCGGCTCAAAGGCGCGAATCCCACACCTATGGACGTATCATTCGCCGTGACCTTCTCTGCCAGGCTTTTTAGCTCGGAGGCTCCCATACCAAGCCTGGGTTCTACTTCAAAATAATTATCTATGTTCTTTAAAGTGGACTTCATGTATTTTTCAGTGCACTCCCTGGCGATCTCATACACAGGGATATTCTGCCCCTGGAACCTATCCGTGGCCCTTCCCCCTATGATGATACTCATCAGCTTTAATATCTCTCCGCCGCCAAAGCCCGTTTCGGACCTGCCTGCCGATATCAGGACCTTGTCCACGTTATGGTGAAGTATGTGGCCGAAGTGGTCCATATAATATTTACATAGACCCCTGGAGACTGCATCGGAGATCCCGTCGCAAAGGCTATCAGGGTGCCCGAGCCCTTTTTTCTCGACTATCTCGAACCTGTGTTCGCTATACGGAATAGGTAGCTTCTCGATGATCACGAAAAATGCCTCTAGATACAATAATTAGCGCTGATTATAGATATTAATTTTGTAGTAAAAAATATTACTACTAATTGTAAGATATTAACCGATAAACTTACTCGGGGATTTTGAATTCAAAAAATGTCTACTGAGTTTTCGTGAGGTTAGCATTCGCATATACCCGAAAAGATATGATAGACATCATCCAAAAAACGCATAAGGACAAAAATTACTTAATATCTGTATTTTTATTCATCACGGGAACAAGTCGCTTTACTGCATTGAAGGCGTTGATGTCAGGCACTCCGGACTCTATCCATTTTGTCAGCGACTCTTTTTTGAACTTTGCCTTGTTCTTTATCTGCTTTTTTATGGATTCCACGTCGCCCGGGGTCAAGCCGAAATAATCGCAAAAAGCGTCAGTCGTGGTGATCTCGTATGTCCTGCCATTCTTTCTTTTCTCTATTAGCCCCCTTTCTTCCAGAACGGTGACATGGTCATAGGTAGCCTGTCCTCTCACGTTGACAAGCTCGTTTTGCATTATAGGCTGATAGTATGCGATAATAGATAGCGTCCTCAGCACCGGGCTTGTAAGCTCTTTAGGGGATATAGACATCACACTGGCAGAGTATTCCGCTTTGAGCTGCATGACATACTTGCCCTCGAGCTTTACGATCTCAAGGGGGGAATGCCTTAGCCGGTATTCTTCAATGAGCTTATCGATGATCGGCGCCATATACGTGCTTGAGCGGTTAAGGAGGCTCTTGAGCTGTGCCTCGGTCACCGGGCCTCCCGCTGCGAACAGCGCGGCCTCTATAAGGTTTTTCTCATCCAAGCTTATCTCCCCTGCGGATGAATATTTCGTCGAATAATATTTCCTGTGTGAGAGTCACATATTTTCTATTGGCAAGAAATAGGAGCGGAAGATAAACGTCAATGATGCCTCTGGGCGTCTTTTCCTTCACAAGCTCGCTCATCGTGACGAAATCCCGGTAAGCGTACTCCGCATCAAGGACTTTTATCATTTCCACGATGCTCTTTTCAATATCCTCTTCATGGGCGATACCCAGGACTTCCTCAAGCGTCTTTCGCCTGGGCTTTTCAACCTTTCTTGCCTGCCTTAACGCCGGAATATCCTTTGTGGCCACCGCCCTCTTGAGCTCGTCGATAAGCTCCTGAAGCGTGACAGGCCTCGAGGCCACGTGCCTGAGCCGGGGTTCCAGGACGGGATAATCATCCTCTGCCATGTCTAAAAAGGGATCGTCTTCCTCAAACGGCTCCGGAGGAGGTACGTTGACGAGGATGTCCGATTTCATACGTAACAATATCGAGGCGTAAAGCAGGGTACGGGCGGAGACCCTGAGGTCAAGCTTTTCCATCTCCGTGAGCTTTTTCAGGAACTTGTCCGTCACATCTATGATATTAATGTTCCAGGGGTCGATCTCGCCGCCCCTGGCCATCTCCAGCAATATCTCCACGGACTGCTCCATTACGGGAGTTTCGATCACCGCCTCGCCTTCAGTTGTTATAGAGCTTCACCCCCGTTATGCTGGAGATGTTATTTTCCTGCATCGCGACGCCTATCGTGCGGTTAGCGGACTCTATCATCGGCTTTCTCAGAGACACTACGACGAACTGTGCGTTCTCCGAAAGCTTCTTGATCATCCTGGCTACGCGCTCCGCGTTAGCGCCGTCCAGAAACATGTCCACCTCGTCAAAAGCGTAAAATGGCGCAGGCTTATGGCGCTGGATGGAAAATATGAACGCTAATGCCGTAAGGCTCTTTTCCCCTCCGGACATAGCCTCGAGACGCTGAAGGGCTTTGCCGTGAGGCTGTGCCCTTATGGTAAGGCCGCCTGCGAACGGGTCTTCCGGATTCTCCAGGATCAGCTCTCCGAAGCCGTCGGACAGTTCCATGAATATGTCCTTGAAATTTTCATTGATCGAGTGGAAGGTCTTTAAAAATGTCTCTTTCTTCATCGCCTTATAGTGCTCGATCTTATTCAGTATATCCTGGCGCTCGTTCATGAGCGTGTCCCGTTTGCCGGTAAGCTCTACAAGCCTTTCGTTGACAGAATCGTATTCCGTGATCGCAAGCATGTTAACCGGCTCAAGGGCCTGCATCTTCTTATCCAGTATCGATATGTTAGCGCGGACCTTATCCAGAGGCGGGACGTCCTCTTCAGGCACCATGTCCTTTTCCCGGACTTCCTCTTCCATTCGCTTTATCTTTTCCAGGCTTTCATCGCGGCTTATCTCAAGCGTGTTAAGGATACTCGTTATTCTTTCCATGCCCCTCTTTACGTCATATAGCTCATGGTCGGCCTTCGATAGTTCCTCCGACATATCATCGCGCTGCTTTTTGAGGCCGGTAAGCTCTGACTCTATCTCTTTTTCGCGCTTACCTTTCTCCTCGATCTGCCCCTGATACTCGGTTATCTGCTCCTCGTTCTGCGCGATCTTAGACTTTAGCGAGGCAATGTTATCGTCAACTTCGCGTATGCGCTTCCCGTTCCCTTCGATCC